>CAZSIG010000122.1:0-2339 GCA_964606195.1 uncultured Anaerolineales bacterium | reverse complement strand
TCTCACTCTATCTCTATCTCCGCGCTCTTTCTCAACCCATATATCCTGACCACCGGATTATGTTTGCCGCAAGGGGGATAGCGCGGGCGAATCTCTTGTACTAAATTCGTCTGAGTGAATAGTTCATCGTAAAACTTGCTGCGCTCGGTCTCAACCTCTTCGTGAATCAGGTAACGCCGATACTCAAACTCCGTCACCGCGACGTAGTTCACGCCGCGCGCCGCCAGCGCGTGGAGCGATTCGTATTCGAGTTCTTCGACGCGGTAGCGGCTCATCCAATCGGCGTCGATGGTCCGCTGCGCGTATTCGAGGTTATTGCTTAGTGCCAGTGTATCACCCGTGGCGACGTTATCACGTATCCACTCCAGCGCCAAGATGCGCGTATCCGGCGCGATGGTCAGCACGCTCAAAGTCGTGGTAGTCCAAGGATACGCCACCGCGCCGAGCAGAACGATGCCCGCCGCGAACTGTCCCCACCTGCGCCGTATTCGCCATATTCCCCACGCGGCGCAGACTAACAACGGCGGAATGAGCGGCAGAGCGTAGCGCTCGAAAAATGGATACGGTTTGGCTCTGCTCCCTTCTATCAGCATATAAAACGGCGCGATAATCATCAGTAATAACCACACAGCGCGATTACGTCTGACTAAACCATATACCACCGCGCCGCCCGCTAACAACACCAAAACCCAGCCAATCCCCGGCACGATGCTCTGGCGTAGATGAAAAGTCCACCAATAATCCCACGCGCTGATGCTGATATAATCGTGGTGCCCGGTCTGAATGTACTCCATTTGTCCGCTCCACCCGCGCCAGAACTCCACAAAATCGAGCACCGCGAAGGGTGTAATCAGTAAAAACCCCGCGCCCATCGCCATTAAACTAAACACCGCGTTCGACCACGAAAATACCGAAAAACTCCGTGTTCTCTGTGTCTCTGTGGTTTTATCACTCTGCGTCGATTGTACTTTCCAACCGCGCAGCAGATGCGCGCCGAGCAGCGGCACTAGCAACACTATCCCCGGATACTTAGCCGACATCGCCACGCCGCTGAACAATCCTGCCAGCAAGTAATCGCGCGTTCGTCCATAACGCCACAATCGCGCGATGAACACCAGCGCGACCGTCATCCAGAAGGTGAGCGGAATATCCTCTTTAGTATAATAGCTGTAAATCGCGTGAAGGGGCACGATGGCGAGAAATAGCGCGGCTAGTAGCCCAACGCGGCGATTGAACAGTTCACGTCCCAAAAAGTATATCGCGCCGATGTTCAGCAAACCCAACGCGATCATCAGCCCGCGTCCGATGAAGAGCAGCGTCGCGAACTCTTCGTCCATAATCGCCGCGCACTGGTCAAGCACCGGCTCTATGCCTCGCGCCGCGAAATAGGCGCGATACAACCCCGTAAGAGAATAAATCACGAAGCTCGGCTGGTCGAAGTAGTGCGGGTTCGGGTCGCGCAGGCAGATTATCTGCATCGCGATTTTCATCTTGGTTTTCTCGTCGCCAGAGTGAGGATAGGGCGCAGCGACGCGCCAATGCCAGGCGCGCCAGAGGGTCGCTAAGAGGAGAATGATTATCAGGTATTGCCAATCACTTCGTTTCAGGGTCATTTAGAATTCCAGAAGAATATAGAACGCGGATTTTCATGATTTTTCGGATTTACGCTGATTTTTCTTTTTTCTATAGGGCTTACGCAGACTACGTAGTAATTAACCGCAGAGAACACCGAGAACGCGGAGCTTTCTGAAAGGAATGGTTTTACACCTAGCATACGCGGTCATACCTAATCATTTGAATTCGTATTTTTCAGAAGAGAAGAATTTGGTCAAAACTCGGCGCTCTCCGCGCTCTCGGCGGTAAAAAATACCCCGAAGTTGCGTAAATCCTATTCTACATGCTCGTAGCGGATCATGACCTGCTGCCCTATCACTAAAAAATCAGCGTTAATCCCCTCAGTCAGCGCGTGCTGCGTTCTATTGAAATGACAACTTGGTCAAGGTGAAACTCGTATCCACTACCGCGCCTTGCTCGTTAAGCACAGGCAAGCGCGCGCCGTCGTCCCACCGATAAAAACCGACAGTCAGGGGATAATCGCCGGGTGGCGGCGCGGTTTCAAGCTCAATCAGGTGACGGTCTATCACAATCTCGCCCGGCACCCACCAATCGGTCGCGTGGTCGTTGCAGACCGGAATGCCATCACCTTGCCCCCACAGGCGGTCGGCCTCTAAGTGCACGAACACCGAATCCATATCCTTCGGCGCGTCTATCACGTCCCAATAGAGCGTTACGAGGATATTCGGCGGCGTCGCGGTGAGCGCGGTTTCCAAATCGTAACC
>CAZSIG010000121.1:0-9206 GCA_964606195.1 uncultured Anaerolineales bacterium | reverse complement strand
GGTGAATTATAGTGCGATTTTGCGTAAGTCCTATCTCTGAAAACCGTTGAAATACGAGGAGGCTGTAACGAATAATGCCGAAGAAGATTTTAACCTTAGTGGTTTTGGTTATTGTGTCACTAAGCTTGTGTGCTTGTGCCCTACCGCGTACTGAGTTGGATATCACTCAAGAACGCCTCGCCGATGTCGCGCCGTTACCTGATGGCACAACGATGATTGGGCAAACCTTCGTCGCGCGGCACGACAATTTGAACGACATTGAGATTATTCTAGCAAAGTTAGATGATATGGCTACCGTGCCGCCGCCACAACTGATTTTGCACCTGCGCGAAAGTGTGCAAAGTACTACAGACATCGCCAGCGCGGTTATAGATACCCAGTATATAGCGCATAACACTAACTATCATTTCCACTTCGAACCTCAACGGAACTCCGCGGGACGCACATATTACCTTCTCGCCGAAGGAACAAGCAGCAATCGCATGACTATCTGGCAGAGCGGGATCAACAGTTACAATGATGGTTCTCTGTTCATCAACCACCAACCGCTGGAAGGAGATTTATATTTCAAAACGTACTATGAATTCGGATGGGACAGCCTGGCGCGGTATTTAGAAGGTGTAGCTAAGACACAAGGTTGGACATTATTCCCCGCGTTGTTATTGTTCTTTTTGCCGGGATATATTTTGCTAAGTTTTTTATACGAACAGCGCGGAACGGAGCCACTTGAAGACCTCGCGCTGATGCTCACCTTTAGTTTGGCTAGCTATCCTGTCTTTTTGATTTTTACTACTGTAATTGGATTGCGAATGAATGGCGCGTTGATTATTGGGCTGTTCGTACTACTTCTATTACTCGCGGTGTTCCAGTCTTATCAAAATAAGTTTCAACTCTGGCGCGCGTGGGGCACTGCATTGCGTGACCGCGCTCAATTAGTTACCGTGTTACTGTTCGCGTTTTTGTTCATCATAACGCTTATATCCCGTTTCGTTCACATTCGCGCACAGGTGTTACCGCTGTGGGTAGATTCCGTTCACCATAATTTGATTGCCAAAATCATCGCGGAGACGGGACGCATACCACAATCATACCAACCTTACATGCCAACGGAGGGGTTCAAATACCACTTCGGATTTCATGCCAATGCAGCGTTCTTTCAATGGCTCACCAATTTACCTATGCATCAAATATTGCTAACCTTTGGGCAAATTCTCAACGCGGTGCTAATTCTGCCCATCTACCTCTTAGTAAAACACCTAACAGGAGACCGCGTCGCGGGCATGGTTGGTGCGTTAATCGTCGCGGTCTGGTCTATCTTTCCCGCTTATTTCGTCAGTTGGGGACGCTATACGCAATTGATGGGCATGATACTGCTGCCCGGGGCGGTGATTTTAACTATGGAGCTTGTAGAGAGAAGCAAAAAAACATCAGCTAGTTTTACGCTGTGGCGCGCTATCGACTTTCGTTTAACTATTCTTGGCGCCGTCGCGCTCGCGGGGTTATTCCTCACCCATTACCGCGTGTTAGTTTTTTATTTTTGTTTCTTGCTCCCTTATCTGCTTTACAGCACCTATGAACTCAAACTAGCGCCGCTGATAGATGCCAAACTCGCGACAGTCTATCGTTTGTTGCATCGTGACGAAACTATCTCAAGCACCCCCGCGAATATTCCAGTTTGGACGATCTGGTGGCGCGTCGTTGTACTGGGCGCGGTCACATTCGTGCTCTCACTACCTTGGTTGTGGAAGCAACTGAACATATTATTGGCCATCGCCGCGCGACCAAATTATTTAACTACTACAGACACCGCGTACAATGCCATTCCCTGGGCATTTGTCACCGCCGGGCATAACAAAGAGTTGCTGGCATTGAGCATTGTCGGCGCGATATTGGGACTACTTTATAATCGAAAAATGACCATAATGGTAATCTGGATGCTGTTAGTGGTCATTGTGGTCAATCCAGAGAAAGTGGGACTGCCACCGACGTGGTTCGTCAACAACGCGACGGCGATTATCGCGCTGTTTGTACCCTTTGCTATCTTTGGCGGCTATTTGCTGGCTACTTTAGCAAATTTACTGACGCGGTTTATTCCAGAGGGATGGCGCAAGGTGTATTGGGGCATATTGAGCGCGGGGTACATCGTGCTGACCGTTTGGGGCGCGTTCGACATGTTCGATGTAATCAATCCGGTTACAATTCTAGCTACTCCTGAAGATGTCAAAGCAATTGAGTGGCTCGCGGAGAACACGCCTCCCGACGCGAAATTCTTGATTAACTGTCGTCATTGGCAAAGCGGCATTTATATGGGAGTAGACGGGGGATGGTGGATTCAAAACCTGACCGACCGCGACATGACCATGCCACCAGTGGTTTATAGCTCCGATGGGGTAGAATACATCGAGCAGGTAACAGACCTCGCGTCTTTTGTGTCACAGATCACCTCAATGCAGGACGAAACAGTTATACAACGACTACGCGATGAGGGAATCACTCATGTGTATTTGGGAGTCAAGAGTGGCGCTATCACTCCGGCTATGTTAATCGACGATCCACATTTCACGCCGATTTATAACGGCGCGGTTTGGATTTTTGAGTTCGAGGGATAATTTATTTGAAAAAAGGGAAAGCGTTAGTGGGTTAGGATACATTCAGAGGACTAACACTGCAAAAAGTTAACAAAATAGGACTTACGCAAGTTCAGAATAATTTCACCGCCGAGCACGCGGAGAGCGCAGAGTTTTCTGGACAAGTTTCTGTCGCGCCGCGAATATGACTTTTAATGCACGCTTATGATTAGGTATGACGAGCACAAAAAAATCTCTCCCGATACTCTCCGCGTCCGTCGTTTATCCCCGGACGGGGACGCTCTCGGCGGTTAGTTATAGTGCGGTTTTGCGTAAGTCCTACAAAAAAGAGTTCCGCCAGAAAGCGGAACTCTTTTTATTTTGTGAAGTATTTCACAGGGCAGAGAACGCGCCTATCAACAATGGCGCGGTGGGTCCCAATAAGATCACGAAGATCGAAGGGAAGATTAAGAATACCAGTGGGATGAGCATCTTAATACCAGCGGAGTTAGCTTGCTCGTCCGCGCGTTGGCGCATACGCGTTCTCATCTGGTCGGATTGAATGCGTAACATACGCGCGATACTAACACCCAATTGATCTGCCTGAATGATCGACGCGGTGAAACTGTTAATGTCTTGAACCTCTATACGTCCTGCCATATTCTTGAGCGCGTCGCGACGGGATATACCCATGTTAATCTCACTCAACATTCTGCCCAACTCTCGCGTTAGGGGGTTATCCCATTTTTTTACTGCTCGCTCTACTGCCTGGTCGAACCCTACACCAGCTTCGACCGTGATGGTTAAGAGGTCTAAAGTATCAGGTAGGGCGCGAACTATACCGGTTTGTCTGCGGGTTGTTAGGCTGCTCAAATATAGAACGGGGAGCATGAAGCCAATTACTAATCCTACCACACCAGCTAACGCGGCAATAAGCATAGGCTGACGCGAGGAATAGGCAAACATAAAGCCCAAGGCACCAGCGACCAGCCCCACCAGACCGCGTGCTCCTAGAAAATCAGTCGGAGTTAGATTGCCGGGATTGCCCGCGAGGTCTAGCTTATGCGCCATATTTTCGGCGCTTCCCTGAGGGGTGAATCTCTCCATCGCTTTCGCGAGAGCGGAGACCATCGGTAAAATGACGCGTTCAGTGAATGGTTTTTCCAACTCCTCTTCGATGGTTAAAACACGCTCTTGGCCTCCTACTGAGTCGAGGCGAGATTGAATTCGGTCAGCTTGAGTTGGGGCAAGCGCGATCCCCGCGGATATTAACACAATGCTCAAAAAAGCTAGTAGCGCGGTTATCAAAGGTAATATCATTTTGGCACCTCCTCTCATAACTCATAATTATAATTCGATAGCAGTAACCTGCTTGATAACAAAGAAACCCGCCATGACCATTAACCCAGCTATTCCCAGCAGTATCCAGCCGCAGGGGATACCGTTCATGTACCATGCTGGCAGTTGACCAACATATTCGGGGTTCACAAGCCACAAGAATACCCCCAGCGCTATAGGCAAGAAGCTAACGAGATAGCTAGAAGCAGACTGCTGCGCGGTTTTAGCTTTAACCTCACCTTTCAATTTTTCACGTTCGCGAATGGTCATAGCAATAGATTCTAGAATCTCAGGGAGGTTACCGCCGACCTCGTGACTGATGTTGATGACGGTCACAATCAGGTCTAAGCTGTCGCTCGGCATACGTTCCAGCAAACCGTTTAACGCTTCCTCTGTACTGCTCCCCAAATCCATCTCGCGCACCGCGCGCCCGAATTCGGTGGAAGCGGGGGCAGGCATCTCGCGAACTACCATCTCCATCGCGATCTTCAAGCTGGCACCGGCACGCAATGAATTTACTAATAACTCCAAGGCATCGCCTAACTGTTCATTAAAAGTATTACGCCTTGCTCCAATACGATTTTTTACAAACATGCGCCCGATGAAATAACCTAGAGGAGTAAGTAAGATAGGCACGGGGTTCTTGAGAAAGATGCTTAACAGTATTCCTAAGCCCAGCGCGACGCTTATACTAATTATTAAAAATTCAGCAACAGTTATTTTTAAATCGGCACGCGCGAGATCATCTGCTATTGTCTGGGCAAAAGATCTTCTTTCTAGTACTCTATTCAATCCGGTCACAAACGCGGACGAGCCATCTTGCGAGGCTTGACCGCCGACAACACTTTCTCGTCTAAAAGCTCCTAATCGCCCTTGAATTGCCTCACTCTGCGCGGTCATCATACTAGCTATACCCATGAATAGCACAATAACCGACAACATACCAAGCAGTGGTGTGACAAAAAGTAAAGGGTTCATAACATAAACCTCCATTTCAAGTGTATCCTCAGTGCAAAAAAGCATCCTATCACTTCCAGCGATGAAAGCCAGGATGCCATTTTTCTTTTAACACTGCACCGCGATATAAACCTTACCAATCCTCTTTCGGCTCAGCACCGGGTAACCACATTTCATGCTCTACATCATAGGTGTTAGGTAGATCGCGGTCGAACATATAATCAGGCACTGATACTCCGGCTAATCTAAACCTATCAAAAAACTTGGGGATAGCCCCAGTGGCTTTCATTCGCCCTACCAATTTAGTATGACCATGCTCATCTGTTTCTTCACCCTCGACTTCGTAGTAGAAGATATCCTGGGTTAAGATTATATCTCCCTCCATCCCCTGTACTTCGGTAACGAACTCTACTTTACGAGAGTGATCGCGAAATCGCGACTGTTGTACGATTAGGTCAACCGCGCCTGCTACCTGCTCACGAATAGCGCGAAGAGGGAGATCCATACCCGACATCATACTCATCGTTTCCAAACGACGTAGACAATCAGTAGGAGAGTTGGCGTGCGCGGTAGTCAAACTACCGTCGTGACCGGTGTTCATAGCTTGGAGCATGTCCAACGCCTCACCACCGCGACACTCCCCTACTACGATGCGATCAGGACGCATACGCAAGGTATTGATAACCAAGTCGCGAATACTTACTTCTCCCGTTCCCTCAATGTTGGGGGGGCGAGATTCCAAAGTAATAACATGTTCCTTCTGCAACTGTAATTCTGCCGCGTTTTCTACAGTGATGATCCGTTCACCGTCAGGGATAAAGTTGGAGAGCGCGTTGAGCAATGTCGTTTTACCTGAACCTGTACCTCCTGACACTACCACATTCAACCGCGAGCGTACGCAACATTGTAAGAAATAACAGGCTTCGTTGGTCATAGACTTGAATCTGTGAACCAGCTTCTTCACAGTGAGCGGTTTTTTGGAGAACTTACGAATAGTTATCGTGCCTCCTTTTAGCGCAATGGGGCGAATGATCGCGTTCACACGAGAGCCATCCGGCAAACGCGCGTCTACCAGCGGCTGGCTTTCATCACAGCGTCGTCCGAGAGGAGCTACGATGCGGTCAATAATACGGCTGACGTGAGCATCATCATCGAATTTAATGGGTGTTAAGATTAGCTCTCCACCGCGCTCACAGTATACCTGATTAGGACCATTCACCATAATTTCTGTGACACTCTCGTCGCGAATAAGAGGTTCAATGGGGCCAAATCCCAATATCTCATCCAATATAGATTGGAATAGCGCCTGCCGCGCGGCTCTCGTCATCGCGACATTCTCTTGTGCCAATATCGCGTTGAAAAGTTCCTTTACTATACGCGTCACTTCAGCCTTATTGTTGATGTCCAAATCAGAATCCAATTCTGCCAGAAGTTTTTTCTGCACTCTGGTTTTAATCTCGTGGTGAACATCGCGTTTTTGGCTCTTGTTTGCAGTTGCTCTCCCTTGAGACTGTCTGGAAGATGGTCTTGGACTTTGCCCCGAAGCTGGTACATCACCATCAGGCTGTTGTATCCGTTTCAATAAACTCATCCCATTTCCTCCTTCTGTTTCATCTATCCCCAGCGGTTAGTTTCGTCGTTTCAACCTTCTATCTCTGCTAATCGCTAAAGTCAAACGAATGTTAGAACGCAGCGATATACTTAGCTGTTGCTAATTTCAACTAAGCAAGTTACTATTTACCCAAAATTCGACCGAATAATCCCCCTTCGCGTTCGCGCTTCGAGACCTCTTTTTTAGTTCCCTCTTGCTCGCCTAGTCGTTGCACCAAAGTGCGTGCCAGTTCGCGTATACTTTGCGAAATAGCACTGTTATGCTGCGTTGCGTAGGTTGGCTTGCCTGTGTTAACTGCCATTGTCGCGGCGCGTTCATCTTGGGGAATTTGTGCCAATATAGCCTGCTTGAGACTGGCTTCGATATCCTGTGCTTTTATTCCGGTGCGGCGGTCGGCGCGGTTTAGTACCAACGAAATCTTCTCTTTGGGATAATCCAGAGCCTCAGCGACTTCGATGAACAGGTTTACGCTTTTCACTACTGGAATCTCAGCCTCCATCGTTAATAGAATGAGATCAGATAAATCCAGAATACTCAAAACGATCTCATTCATCGCGCTAGGCATATCCACGACTACGAAGTCATAGTTCTCTACCATTCTGGTCAGTATAGTCTCCACTTGCTCCGCGGTGATTAGTTCTGCCATTTCTGGCTTGGGTGGAGAGAGAAGCACCCGAATACCAGTAGGGTGCTGACGCAACACTTCATTCAACAGATCCACATCAATCGCGTCTGCTTGAGCCCCAAAATCGGCAATGGAGCTATTCGATTGTACGTTCAACATTACCCCCACATCACCGAATTGTAGACTAGCATCCATCAATACTACCTCAGCCTCACTGACCTCGCGCAGCGCGAGGGCTAGATTCGTTGCCAAGAGAGAGCAGCCTACTCCACCTTTAGGACTATAGACCCCGATGATTCTACCTTGTTTGATCGCCATTACCGGAGCTTGCTCCGCGCCCGGTGCGGCAGCTTGAGCTGCTGCGGGAGTAGCCCCGCGCCGTTCATAAACGCGCCGCAGGCTGGTAGCTAATTCTTCACTACTAAATGGCTTAATGAGGAACTCGCGCGCTCCCGCCAACATGGAACGACGTAAATAATCCGCCTCCGACTGCACGGACATCATGATGACTTGAATACCGGGTACGGCTTTAAAAATCTGCTCGCTGGCTTTAATACCATCGATACCGGGCATATTGATGTCCATCAAAACCACATCTGGTTTGAGGTCTTTGGCCATCTCAATACCCTTTTCTCCGCTGTCCGCCGCGCCGATTACTTCAATATCATCTTCAAAGTATAATAACTTCTTTAAATTTTCGCGTGTTTCTGGAATGTCATCAACTACTAAAACTCTAATTTTTTCTTCTGGCATGAATTACCTCCCCTATGACAGACGAACAAGAAAGCCAGTTTTTCATGATTACTGTGGCTCTCCAGATAGTTATCTTCATCAAAAAACTATTGTTGTGGTGGTATCTCCAAATTATACCGTATTTTTAGGTACTCCAGGGAGACCTGTTCGAGATTTCGAATTTCGTGATCTCCGGGGGCGCGCAGTATAAAATCTACTGCCTCAACGGCATCATCATCTTTTAAATACTTCAATATTAACGCGTCTTCCGGCTTAAGTGCTAGGGTAATCACCGGAATGTCCTTCTCTGTGGCTTGCTCTAACGGAGCATTCCAAACTCCCATGCGTAGAACTAATACATCCTGCAACGCGTATTGTGTTACCAAAACCGGCTCAACTCGCGTTCGCGTATCATCTAACGTTGGTGGAGTGAGTTCAATGCTAAATATGATGTCCACAAAATCACCCGGCTTGATCATATAACCAGTCGCGTTGAAAGATTTCTGAATGGGAAACCCCATTGCAATAAGTCCTTCAGGGATTAAAAACGCGTTGGTAGTTAGGGGTGTGGGTTCCTCTTTAGGTTCTTTGACTTCTTCTTCACTCACCAATCGCGATATCATACTCTCCTGAATCGGCAATCCTTGGGGAATATCTGAGACGGCGCGAAACCCTTTCCCTTCCAAATTTACGACATCGGTGTAAACTCCCAATGGTACATAGTCAGTAGGCATCGGCTTCATCCCTATTTTAGATTCGATCTCCTCGTGCCGATAGATAGGTTGTTGGGCAATGACGACCTGTACAGTGGGGATCGCTTCTTTTTCACCACCACCAGCCCCTAAGCTCATGATGAAAATCATGACCCCTGTGATCAATCCCAGCACTATTCCCATTATAATCAGAACTCTTCCTCTTTGCATTTGTCCTCCTCATATGTGAGGATTTGCCTCAGAGAGACAATCCCTAATACTACTAATATTACCAAGCCGACGCGATTTCGTTTGAGAAATTATGGTCGAGGTGAATGAAGGATATGGATCTTTCCACTAGAAAACTACTACATTTTAGCATCAGTAAGCTAATTTTGCAACTTCTATACTCAAAGCTACAATAAACAAGAGGTTTTCGCTGTGTATGGGATAACCAGCGCGGTTAGCTTAACCTCTTATCTAGGGCTTTCTCAAAGTCAGGCAACCTCCCGCAGGTTCAAACAAAGTAACCTTGCTCAGCATAGTTATGGTTGTAGGGCGATATATTTCGTCAGGAAAATCAAACCTGCGGGAGGTTTTTACTGCGCGGTTATACTTTGAGAAAGCCCTACCTCTTATCCCAACCGACTTGACTCAGCCTTATTTTTATGTTATAATATACC
>CAZSIG010000120.1:6599-9238 GCA_964606195.1 uncultured Anaerolineales bacterium | reverse complement strand
CCGCGAATATGACTTTTAATGAACACTTATGATTGGGTATGACAAGCACAAAAAAATCGCTCCCGCTACTCTCCGCGTCCGTCGTTTATCCCCGGACGGGGACGCTCTCGGCGGTGAGTTATAGTGCGGTTTTGCGTAAGCCCTAACTCTTTTACTCAATCCATTTAGTTTTAAGTCGCTTTGAGAATTCGCGGGGTCAGCACCTCCAATTGTCCTAATTAGCACGAATAAGCGAAAAATTAGCGAGAATTCGTGAAATTAGTGGCAAGTTTTCCCTTGTGACCACCCGAAATCTCTGAGTCCCTTTAGTTTTAGTAATCTAATCCGAGGAGTGAATTTATGGGAAGTCAATTATTATTCCCGCATGAGTGTGCAATGGAATTACGCGACGCGCGCGGCGAGAAATGGCGCGCTTTAGTAGAACGAATCGCCTCCTTGCCCGAAGACCATGAGGATAGTCTGGCGTTCGCGTTATTGATGGTACAACTTTGCGGCTGCCTGGAATGTGACCTGAGCAGTTACAAAAGGTCTCTGGGCTGCCCAACCTGTGCACAGAGAACCCTGCACAACAATAAAAGTTCCGAGAACGCCCTATTGAAACGATTTGAACGCGCCAAAGAAGAGGTCCAACAATTCCTGGCGCAGCGCGAAGCTGAAGAAATGGCTTAATCACTTCGGGATATTTTTACCGCAAAGGACGCGGAGAGTGCAGAGCTTTTTATCTTGTGTCTACTGTTTGAGAGGTATGGCTAATGAGCGGGTATGACCGCGTATGTTGGTAGCAAAACTATTCCTTTAAGAAAACTCCGCGTCCGTCGTTTATCCCCGCATGGGGACGCTCTCGGCGGTGAAATGATAGTGAATTTGCATAACTCCCATATTATTGAAAAACACCTAGTGCTCTTGGTGCCCTTAGTGGTTGACTAGAGTAATCATTATGGAACTCAAACAATACTTCCAAATCGTTTGGAAACGTGCATGGATTGTGATAGCGTTAACCGCGCTGACGCTGGTTGGCAGCCTAGCGTGGAGTTGGCAGCATCGCCCCGCGCCACTTTTTCACGCCTCGTTGACGCTGGTGGCAAACGTGACGCCCGCCGCGGCGGAATCATCGCTTGCTGATCCCGCCTATTACGCTTATCTCATCTCCGAGTACATGATGGACGATTTCGCGGAGATCGTCAAGGGGCAAAAATTTGGCGCCTCGGTGGCACAGCGGCTGCCCGCCGACGTGCCTATTCCCGCCGCGACGATACCGAGCGCAATCACCACGAGCGCGCAGCACCGCGTGCTGCAAGTGACCGTCTCTCGCGGTGATGCACACGAGGCTGAAGTACTAGCCCGCGCCATTGCGAATACGCTGGAGAACACCGATTTACAGGAATATTTCGCGCAGTTACAGGGGCGGCAGGCGCACTTCGTGGTGGTGAACGGCCCCGTAGTTTCTCCAGCAGGAACTAGCTTGCGGGCACAGTTGGATGTGCCCATTCGCGTCGCGCTGGCGTTCTTCGCGGGAGTGGCGTTGGCGTTTCTGCTCGACTATCTGGACGATACAATTCGCGACGCGGCGGAACTAGAATTGCTAGGTTGGCAAATAGTGGGGGAAATTCCTGAGCGTCGAAGACTGAGATTGGGAAGATAACCACAGAGTAAAAAAGCATCACATCGGTTAGGTTGCTCGGAGGCGCGAATTCTCAATCCCCATATCCGAGCGATTTTGTTATTGAGGGTATAAGACTTACGCAAAATCGTACTATGATTAACCGCAGAGAGCGCTGAGGTCACTGAGAAAAGAAAGAAGAAGCTATTTTCGCGGTTATATATGCTCATAAGCACTCATTAAAGTTCATTCTCGCCGTATAATAGAAAACTATTTCTAAGTCTCGGCGTTTTCCGCGTACTCGGCGGTAAATTTATTCTGAAGTTGTGTAAGTCCTAATGATAGATAGTAGTATGAGAAGATTTATAAATTTGTTCATAGCAATATCAGTATTGCTGAGCGCGATATTAACCACCGCGTATGCGCAGGACAGTATCACGGTCACGCGCAACGAATACGAGTATCAGTTTCGGGAAAATATCACTTTCTATCTGGAAGCGCACAGCACCAGCGAAATCGAAGAGGTGACTTTTCACCACCGCATCGCTGACGCGGCAGGCTCGACGCGGCAAGACGCCGATTTCATCCCGGGCAAAGCGGTCGCGGCTAAGTTCATCAAGGATACTTTTCGCCAGTATATTCCCCCCGGCACGGAGATTGAGTACTGGTGGACGATTACTGATAAGGTGGAGAATCAAGTCGAGACGACCGCGCAGGTCATGGAATATGATGATAACACACACGATTGGCGCGAGATTAGCGCGAATAAGCTGATTTTGCGGTGGTACGAAGGGGACGAGCGGTTTGCCCAAGAACTGTTCGATTACGGCATGACTGCGTTGGAACGATTAAAAACTGATACTGGCGCGGAGTTAGACCGCGCGGCGAAGATATATATCTATGCCACTCACGCGGAATTGCTCGACGCGATGTCGGCGGCGACGCGCGATTGGACCGGCGGCGCGGCGTATCCCAAATATGGCGTTATTCTATCTCACGCGCAGCCGCGTGACTTGAAGTGGGGCAGAGACGTCGTCGC
>CAZSIG010000120.1:0-6499 GCA_964606195.1 uncultured Anaerolineales bacterium | reverse complement strand
ATAACAGAAAAACACTTAGTGCTCTTGGTGTCCTTTGTGGTTAAATTATCATATTACTTTTCTCTATCACTTACTTCTTTGCAACTACTTACAATCAGTGTAAATCAGCATAAATCAGGGAAATCCGCGTTCTATTTCACCAGCGCTACAGTCAACGCCTCGCGGAGAGAACGCACCCCCACAACCTCGATACCGCTCACGTTCAGTTCGCCGTGCGTGATGGCGCGCGGTACTAGGCAACGTTTGAATCCTAGCTTGGCAGCTTCGTTGAGCCGTTTTTGCGGTTGTCCAATGGAGCGCAATTCGCCGGACAGCCCCACTTCGCCGAAGATGGCTAGATCATGCGGCACCGGAATGTCGCGGTAACTGGAAGCTATCGCCACCGCGACTGCTAAATCCGCCGCGGGTTCGCTGATGCGCATTCCGCCGACCACATTCACGAAGAGGTCTTGGTTGGACAGATTCATGCTCACACGTTTGGTAAGTACTGCGGTCAATAGCAGTAGTCGGTTCATATCGATGCCGTTGGGCGTACGGCGCGGCATGGAAAAGGAGGTAGGGCTGGCGAGGGCTTGAATCTCCACCAGCAAGGGGCGCGTTCCCTCAACCGTGACCGCGACGGTGCAACCCGCCGCGGCAAGGCTGCGCTCCGCGAGGAAGGCGGCAGAAGGATTGCTAACCTCGACCAATCCCTCGTTCTGCATCTCGAACACGCCCACCTCATCGGTCGAGCCGAAGCGGTTTTTCACCCCGCGTAGCAAGCGATAAGTGTGAAACCGCTCACCTTCGAGATAGAGTACTACATCGACGATATGTTCAAGGACGCGGGGACCGGCGATAGTGCCGGTTTTGGTGACGTGCCCGACGATGAAGGTGGGAATATTCTGCGCTTTAGCCAGTCGCTGCAACGCGGTCGCACATTCTCGTACTTGCGTGACGCTTCCCGCGGAGGATGTCAGTTCCAGCAATTGAACGCTTTGAATAGAATCAACGACCACCATTGTGGGGTGCGTCCGCTCGATGTGGTTCAAGATGTGTTCGAGGTCGGTCTCGCATAAAACTAGCAAGTTTTCGTTACCGATGCCCAATCGCTGAGCGCGAATTTTGATTTGCTGCGCGGATTCCTCTCCCGATACATACAAAACGCGCCCATTTTGGCACACTAGAGAGGAAACTTGTAATAGCAGCGTAGATTTGCCGATGCCAGGGTCGCCCCCGATGAGCGCGACGGAGCCGGGCACGATGCCGCCTCCCAAGACGCGGTTGAACTCTTCTATAGGCACGCGCAGCCGCGTGAATTCGTCGGCGCGAATTTGCGGTAAGGATATCGGTTCGCTATGCACATTGGAGAGGACAGTTCGTTTCTTCTTGTCGCGTACCTCAGCCGACTCCGCGAAGGTATTCCATTCGCCGCAATCGGGGCACTGTCCCTGCCACTTGGGTACGGTATAGCCACAATTTTGACAGACGAATACGGTCTTAATCTTAGGCATATTTACTCCGAAAATAAATTGGCGCAATGGGGATTGCGTCCTCTGGTATACATAGCTCCAGGGCGGTATCCCCATACCACTGCCCCCCACCGCGTCGCGGTGATTTTTGTGATTGGTGGAAAGCTATACTTCTGCGAATTACTTCTCTTTTGATAGGACTTACGCAACTTCGGTGTATTTTTACCGCCGAGCACGCGGAGAGTGCAGAGTCTTTGCTGTAATTTGTGCCATCTGAAAAGTATGACCTTAAATGATAGCATGTGCCCGCATATGCAGGTAGCAAAATTATTTTTTGAGAAAACTCCGCGTTCTCCGCGCTCTCCGCGGTAAAATTATTATGAATTTGCGTAAGTCCTGTTTGATAGAGATTCGCTAAAATACCATGAGAGATTTGTCTCATTGACTATTTACGATATTCGTGGTACAATTCTGTTTAGTTAGGTTCAATTTTGACTCCTCAGGGATTACGCGGACGCGGCAGACTCGGAGAATACAACTGCCAGCGGCGAAAGCCCTGCCTATTAGATAAGGACAACGGGTAGAGAAGTATGAACAAGATAAAAATACTCTTTGTAGAAGATAATCCCAGTATTACGCGGTTATTTACGGAATACTTTAATCGCGGGTTTGTGAAAGCGGGTTGTGAATTTGAATTATTTACGGCGAAAGACCGCGCCGAAGGTATGGACATCGCCCGTCGCGAAATGCCCGACCTGATCTTCATGGACATTATGTTAGGCGCGGACGATGGCAAAGATGTAATTCGCGAGATGAAGCAGACTCCCGAATTGCAGGATATCCCGATTGTGGTTATCTCCGCGTATCAACGTCAGAAACAATTTGCCCAAGAGGCCGGCGCGATCGATTTCATCAAAAAGCCCTTTGCCCCCGGACAGCTAGAGACAGTTATCAAGAAAATGCTAATGGATCGCCTTAGCTGATAGAGATAACTTGTTATTCTACGCTATCGCGTATCTCTTGAAAACTTTAGTGGGCGCCTGAGTGGCGCACATTTGATTCGTTTACTAGACTCCAAAGATTTCAATAAATCTTTGGAGTCTTTTATAATTCTTAGGATTTACGCAATTACATGTTAAATATTCACCGCAGAGTCGCCGAGAGTGCAAAGATTAAGATGAACGACCTCCATTAACCAGTAACAAACGCTATAAACGCTAATACAACTCCGCGTTCTCTGCGTCTCTGCGGTAAGATAAATCTTTTTGCGTAACTCTTAATCTGTCGAAGTTATATCACAACACCCTCGAACAGGTCGCGGTGCGGACGCGCCCCTTCGGGATAAGCCTGTGTGTAATGCTCATATCGTAGTCGCCCGCGCCGCATAAACGGACGCAACAGCGCGGGAATGATGCGCGATAATCCTCCACTACTTTGTCCCATCTGGCTCTTATGACATGCACTCGCCATCTCTTTGATGTCGATATAGGGCGCGACGTCCAACTTTACGTGAATCAACTCATCAGGCAATCCCACACGCGTTAAATCGATGTCTCCGTTTTCGCCAAAACGACGCGGGTCTCTACCCGTCAAACGCAACATAAAGATGAACCACTTTAGCGATGAGTGCGGGATTATGTAATAATAAACTCGCGTCGGTTGCCAAGTAGCGGCATCCTCGATTTTGGATAGCGCGCAGCAAACCGCGTGGTTGACCTTGATATGATCCGGGTGAAAATAGCCCCCCGCGGGGTCGTGTGTGATGATGACGTGTGGCTTGACCTCGTCGATCACGCGCCGCAAATCATTGGCTACCATTTCTAAATCAGCCTGATACAGACTTTCAGGATGCGCGTTATCCGGCGAACCCTCCATACCGCTATCGCGATAGTGCAGCGTGTGCAGTCGCGTCCCCAAGACGCGACACGCGCATTGCAACTCTCGCAGCCTAAGCTCAACTAGCGAAGACGCGCCGTTGGGTAACTCCGTATGCGGTGATGACCACCCCGCCGCGCCGTCGGTGACGGTGCAAACGTGAACTTCAACGCCATCTCGCGCATATTTGGCGAGTGTCGCGCCGGGACCGAAAGATTCATCGTCAGGGTGCGCGAATATTCCAAGCAAACGTGGTTTTGTCATAAAACTCTCTCACACATTCAGAATAATTTCGCCGTCGAAGGCGCCCCACTTGACGCGGTCGGCGCAGGCGTAAAGCCTGCGGCTACAATGTAGGCGCACCCTTTATGGGAGCGTTTAGTGCCTCAGTGGTTATCGCTCACGCGGCACGAAGCGCCCCCAACCCTCCTCACCGATGAAATCACCATCTTGTACGACGACGCGCCCGCGGCTGAGCACATGACGCGGTAAGCCGGTCAACTCTAACCCCTCATACGGCGTCCAATCCACATTTTCGTGCAACACATTCGCGGTCACGGTCATCCGTTTATGCGGATCGAAGATCACCACGTCCGCGTCGAAGCCGGGCGCGAGGTGGCCCTTGTTCTTAAATCCGAACAATCGCGCCGCCGCCGTACTGCAAATTTCCACCCAGCGCTCCAAGGAGATATGCCCCGCGCGTACTCCCAACGTGTGTGCCAAACTCAGCCGAATCTCGATAGAGGGAATTCCGCCGGGAATAGTGGTGAAGTTATCGTGCCCCGCTTTGTCACTCGCCGTAAATGGACAGTGATCAGTGGCTAGTGTGTCGAGTTCGTACCGCGCCAGTCTGCCCCACAACGCGGCGTGATCCGCCGCGGCGCGCAGCGGCGGCGCGCAGATGAACCGTTCGCCATGCTCACTCGCGAGTTTATCGGCGGTCAGCGCGAGATAATGCGGGCAGGTTTCTCCATAAACTCGCTCACCCCGCGCCCGCGCCGCCGCGATGCGCGCCGCAACTTCGGCACAGGAGACGTGTACGATGTACACTTCGCTGCCCGCGAGCGCGGCGATATCCATGACGCGGTTAGTCGCTTCCGCCTCTTGGCGCGGCGGGCGAGTGCGCGCGTGGTAGAGCGGCGCGGTGTTATCTGCCGCGACCGCCTCTGCGCGCAGTTTTTCACATAGCGGGCCATTTTCTGAGTGCACGATGGGCAGACCACCGAGCGCGCCGACCGCCTTCAAGGCATTGTAGAGGTGCACGTCTTCGAGACGCAGATCGCCGTAAGCCAGATATAGCTTGAAGCTGGGTATTCCCGCCGCGAAAACCGTCGGCAGAGTCTCCAACGCTTCAGCGTGCGCGGCGTGCCACGCGGGAATCGTCATGTGCATGTTGTAATCGACCGCGACTCTGCCATCAGCTTCGGCGCGGCGAGCAGCCAACGCCTCCATGAACGGCTCGTCACCGTGCGGCTCGACGAAATCGATTATCGCGGTGGTGCCGCCACACGCGGCGGCTATCGTGCCGGTGACGAAATCGTCACTGCTGGTGTAATCTCCTACCGGCATTTGAAAGTGAACGTGCGGGTCTATCGCGCCGGGGAGCACGTAGCAGTCGGTGGCGTCTATCTCTTTGTCACCGCGCAGCTTCTCGCCTATCGCCGCGACGCGCTCTCCCATGATGCCCACGTCGGCGGGGAACACGCCGCTCGCGGTGACTACTGTTCCATTGCGAATTGCTAAATCCATATCTCTCTCCTTGTAAAGGATGGTTCACCAATAATAGAACTTACGCAACTTCGGTGTATTTTTACCGCAGAGAGCGCGGAGAGCGCAGAGTTCTTGATATCGCTTTTGTCGTCTAAAAAATATGACTTTCAATGATTGTACATGACCCTGGGTGTCTAAGTATTATATACCCCCTATGAAAGCGACTTAATTACGCCCTACATGGCTCTCAGCCCCCGTCCTCGGGGGCGTTAGGGCATAGGACGATGCTTTGGCCGCCCCCGCGACGGGGGCTTAGAGCGAAATTAAAGTACGCTCATCGTAGACCGAACATAACAGTTAGACAGCAAGGGGTACATGACCGCGTATGATGGTTGCAAAATTATTTCTTCGATAAAACTCCACGTCCTTGGCGCTCTCTGCGGTGAAATTATTCTGAACTTGTGTAAATCCCAAGCTATTTATCCGCGTTAATCCGCGAAAATCCGCGTCCTATTTCTTACTCTACTCGCGCAATTTTTTGACCGGAATGCCGCACAGGAATTTGAACGTGGTATCCCCCGCGTTGACGTATTGATGCAGAACGCCCGCGGGTACGAACGCGACGTCGCCCGGCTTGAGGTCGTGCCAAGTGCCCGCGATGAACAGCCGTCCCTTGCCCTCGACGACGAAATTCTCATGCTCGTAGGGGTGCGTATGCTGCGGGGAATTCCCGCCCGGCGCGATTTCGACCATGCGCAGCGCGTAGACCGGCGCGCCGTCGTGGTCGTCGTCGATCAGCCAGCGAATCGACGCCCCCGGCGCGGTGTCTCCGAATACTTCTGCGGGCACTTCGGTATAGTGTACTACTTTTGCTTTTGGTTCGGTCATTTTTGTCTCTCCTTATCAAATAAGATTTAATGGAACGCGAATAACGCTGATTATCCTGATTTACGCTGATTTTTTCGGTTCTACGCGGATTTGTGGGGTAGGGCAGGTTTCCATACCTGCCGTTATGGGTGATAATGATCTAAAACGGCGGCTAAGAAAGCCGCCCTACGGAGGCATTACACACCGCGTGGTAGCACGGCTTATCATAATCTACCCCACGAATCTGAGTTGACCCATTTTTTCTTGGCTTGCTGTAATCTTATCACGTTTTGCGTATATTCTCAAAAAACTGTAGGCGCTAGGGCTTTCTCAAAGTCGTCAAACCTCCCGCAGGTTGAAACCAAAGAACTTTACTTCAGCGCGGTTACGTCTGCAGAACAATACATTTTATCCAAAAACTCAAACCTGCGGGAGGTTCTTGCCGCGCGGTTTATACTTTGACAAGACTTACGCAAATTCACAATAATTTCACCGCAGAGAGCGCGGAGGACGCGGAGTTTTCTCAAAGGAATAATTTTGTCCCCCGCATACGCGGTCATAGCCAATCATTGAAAGTCATATTTTTTAGACGGCAA
>CAZSIG010000119.1:0-9240 GCA_964606195.1 uncultured Anaerolineales bacterium | reverse complement strand
TCATCACGTTTTACGAATGAAATTCAAATAATGTGACCAGCGCCGGTCACGCAGTATCAACCGGAGACCGGCGCGTCTGCGGTTTTTTGTTAATTGCTTAACATAACCTGACTGCTAACAACTCAAAATAAGGAGGTTTTTTATGTCTCGAATCGTTATTGACGAGAACCGTTGTAAAGGCTGCGAGCTATGTACTACCGCGTGCCCTTACAATCTGGTACAGGTAGCCAGTCGCTTTAATGCCAAAGGTTATCGCCCCGCGGAGTTCGTCGACCCTGATGGAGAGTGCATCGGATGCGCTCAGTGCGCGACGATGTGCCCTGATATGGCTATAATTGTGTATAGGTCGAAAAGAAAAAGAAAGAAAGGATAATCGCTCAGTTTAAGGAGGTATCGATTTATGGCTAAGACATTGATGAAAGGGAATGAAGCTATTGCCGAGGCGGCAATTCGCGCCGGATGCGAGGCTTACTACGGTTATCCCATTACGCCTCAAACTGAGGTGCTAGAATATATGTCGCGGCGAATGCCCCAGCTAGGGCGCGCCTTCGTGCAGGCTGAGAGCGAAATCGCGGCGATTAACATGGTATACGGCGCGGCGTGCGCGGGCGTGCGGGTGATGAGCACCACGTCCAGCCCCGGCTACAGCTTGATGCAAGAGGGCATCTCGTACATCATGGGTACGGAGGTGCCCGCGGTGCTGGTCAACGTCATGCGCGGCGGACCCGGCTTAGGAAATATTCAGCCCGCGCAGGGAGATTATTTTCAGATGACCAAAGGGGGCGGCAACGGGGATTACTATCCCATCGTCCTCGCGCCCTCGACCATTCAAGAGACCGTCGATTTGATCATCGAGGCGTTCGACTTGGCAGAAAAATATCGTACGTTGGTCACTATCATCGCCGATGGTATGATTGGACAGATGATGGAGCCTGTAGAAATGCCCGCGATGCACGAACCGGAGCGCGAAGATTGGGATTGGGCATTGCGCGGGGCGGAGGGGCGTGAGAAGCGAGTCGCCACGTCGCTATTTCTCGGCGCGGAGAAGTTGGAAGACCTGAATCTGCGATTGCAAGCGCGCACTCAAGTGATAATCGCTAACGAGAAACGTTGGGAAGAGTTTCAGTGTGACGACGCGGAGATTCTAGTCGTGGCTTACGGCACGGCGGCGCGTATCAGCAAGACGGCGATTAGACAGGCACGTGATGAAGGTATCAAAGTCGGACTGTTCCGTCCCATCAGCGTTTTCCCCTATCCCTACGCGGCGCTGGATAAAGTCGCGCGCGGCAAGGAAGTCCTCGTCGTCGAATTGAGCGGAGGGCAGATGTTGGAAGATGTGAGACTCGCGACGCGAGAGGCGGTGCCCATCAGCTTTTACGGCAGAATGGGAGGGATAATCCCCCTGCCCGAGGATATATTAGAGGAAATCAAGAAATTGGTGTAAGGATTTTGTAACTGTTGAGCATTTAGCAGTAGTGCTAAATAGTAAGTGTTAGTTAAAATGATATCAATTTAACCACAAAGGACACAAAGAACACTAAGATGATTCATGCTCCGAATGATAGCTTTTGACCGCGTATGGATATTATTGGACAAAAAAATACTTAGTGCTCTTGGTGCCCTTAGTGGTTAATTAATTGTATTACTTCGCTTTATCACTTACGTTCTTGCCACTACTCACTTAGCTAAGGAGCTAATGATTATGGAAGAAGAGAAACTTGTATTCAAACGACCCGAAGCGCTGCATGATACCGTAACGCATTACTGCCCCGGCTGTATTCATGGCATAGCGCACCGCGTCGTGGCAGAAGTATTAGATGAGTTAGAAATTCGCGGGAAAGCCATTGGCGTAGCCCCTGTCGGCTGTTCGGTATTGGCGTACAATTATCTCAACTGCGACTTCGCGGAGGCGCCGCACGGCCGTGCCCCCGCGATGGCGACGGGGATAAAGCGCGTCTTGCCCGATAGCGTGGTGTTCACTTATCAGGGTGATGGTGACTTGGCAGCTATCGGCACCGGCGAGTTCATTCACGCCGCGACGCGGGGGGAAAACATCACCACTATTTTCGTCAACAATGCCATCTATGGCATGACAGGCGGGCAGATGGCGCCGACCACGCTTCCCGGCATGGTCACGACTTCCTCCCCGTTTGGACGCGACGTGGCAACGGCAGGTTATCCTATTCGCGTCAGCGAGTTGGTCTCACAACTTCAGGGCACTGCCTACGCGGTGCGCCGTACCGCGACGACGCCCAAGCAGGTTCGCGAGTTGAAAAAGGCGGTTATGACCGCGTTCAAGGTTCAATTGGCGGGCTTGGGCTATTCCATTGTGGAGGTAGTCTCTAACTGCCCGACGAATTGGGGCATGTCACCGAAGGACTCGCTCAATTTCGTGCGCGAGAAGATGCTGGCATATTACCCGGTGGGGGACTATAAGGCTGACCCTGGCGTGAAGAAGCTGAAATAGGGAAGCAATTAAACGACGGTACTAGGGTTTTCTCAAAGTCGGACAACCTCCCGCAGGTTCACCCAAAGTAGCTGCGCTCAGCATGGTTATGGTTATAGGGCGATATATTTCGGCAGGAAAATCAAACCTGCGGGAGGTTTTGGCAGCGCGGTTGGTACTTTGAGAAAGCCCTAACGAAGGTACTGGTTCAGTTGAGTTTGATTTTCCCCGACCGTGATCCAAGCCCCCGTCCGCGAGGGCAGAATAGTGCCGCATCTCGCCCCAACGCCCCCGCGGTCGGGGGCTTGGAGCCGCGCACCGCGGTATCCAATTTAACTGAACCAGTGCCTAAACGAAAGAAGCGCGGCTTGTGCAAGCCGCGCTTTCGTTTTGAGGAGCAATCCATTTCCTCGTCCAGCACTTACCCAAACGCGATCACCTTAAACCCTTCCCCATACTCAAACCCCCACGCCGCGCCCGCCTCTGCGGCGCGCTGTCTGACACGCTCCTCCCAATTCGGGCGGCGCAGTTGGCTCGCGTGTTGGCGCAGCGCTTCCATCTTCACATCAATCATCTCGGTGATGTCCTCAACGTAGTCTACCTCCAGCGGACTCCACAGATACAACTCGCGCGGTTCCACAGGACCCAAGGCGATAGAGGTCTGACTCGCCAAAAACAGATGATCACGCGCCGAGATAATCGCGTCGCAGGTTGTGATACCGACCGCGCGGTGGTCGGGATGCAATTGGTACGGGCGCCACGGGTCATGCGTGAACACGATGTCCGGTCTATAGCGTCGAATCAACATCGCGATCTCAGCGCGAAACGCCTTAGTCGCCTCAAGCTCGCCATCCTCGTGGCGCAAAAAAGTCACATCATGCACGCCGAGCACGCGCGCCGCGGCGCGCTGCTCCTGCTCGCGAACCATCGCCACCTTGTGCGGCGTCACGTCGGGGTCTTTTGAGCCCTTGTCACCACTCGTGCAGACGATGTAATGCACCTGGCAGCCCGCCTTAATCGACTTCGCCAACGTCCCCGCACAGGTGAACTCCGCGTCGTCCGGGTGTGCGGCGACAACTAAGATTTGGGAACAGGAATTTTCATCGGAGTGATTCGTCTCAGTCATAATTTGTCTCTCTTTCTAGCTAAAGAGTAATGTGTGAAGACATAAAACGTGAAACGTAATGCGTAAAATGTGAAGTGTGAAACGAAAAACGCGCCGCGTAAAATTTCACGTTTTACGTTTCACGTTTCACATCCCCATACAACTCCACAATCTCATCCGCCACCGTCTGCCACTTATACCGCTGCGCCCACCGCGTCGCCTGCTCACCTAAACGCTGCCGCAACGCCGCGTCGTGCAGGAGCAACGAAATTTTAGCCGCCAACGCTTCGGGGTCGCGTTCGGGAATGAGATAACCAGTGACGCTATCTTGTACGTTGAAGCTCAAACCGCCCACATCAGACGCGATGACTGGCACGCCACAAGCCATCGCCTCCAGCGCGACCATGCCGAACGATTCGTAGTGCGAGGGCATCACCACCATCGCCGCGGCGGAGTAATGAACGGGAAGCGAATCTTGGGCACGCGACCCCAAAAAGACCACCAAATTACCGATGCCAAGTTCGCAGCGAAGACGGCGTAAGCGCTCCATCTCCGCGTTGTTCGTATTCCTCGAATCGCCGCCGCCGATGATACAGACACAAATATCCTCTTGCCAGTGCGGAAAATCACGCACCACCAAAGCCATAGCGCGAATGAGGGTATCGATCCCCTTCAGCGGCTCGATGCGCCCGACGAAGAGTATCATCTGGTGCCCGTCGGGTAAACCCAACTGCGCCCGCGCTGTGTCCAGCGAAATAGGTCGAAACAGGCTCACATCCACACCGCAGGGAATGACCGCGATATTTTCGGGGGGCGCGCCATAAAGCTCGATCATCTGCTGGCTTTCTAGCGGCGTAGCAGCGACCAAGCGATTCGCTTTTGCCATGATTTCGGTCTCACCGCGAATACGGAAATCTGGTTCTAGTTCGTCAGCGCGCTGCGCAACTTGATTTTTCAAGTGCCCCAGCGTGTGAAACATCTGGATTACCGGAGTGTCCCAACGATCGCGCAGCGCAAGCGCGACCTTACCCGATAGCCAGTAGTGACTATGAATTATATCGTAGCTCACTTTATCCCGCGCCGCGAAAGCCGTAACCTCTTCGATGTATTGCGGCAGATGCTGATGCACTAGATTTTTGTGATACGGCTTGACCGGACCTGCGGGGAGATGAATCACGCGGCAGTTCTCGCCAAGTTCATAATTGACCTGCGATAAATCGGGGTTCTGCCAGCGCGTGAAGACATCCACCATGAAACCGCGCCGTCCCAACTCGCGGCTGATATCGCGGACGTACACGTTCATGCCGCCGGTCTCCTTACCGCCCAACATGGCAAGCGGGCAGGTGTGAACGCTGAGCATCGCGATACGGTTCAACTCTCGTTCTCTCCTCTAGCTGGCGCGCGGCTGATCCTAACCTGAAATATATGCGCATCCCGCGCGCCGAAGCGGTATTTGTATTCCTCGTCGCCGCGCAGGAAATCGAAAACGGCGCGGTTTTTCTTGATGCTGTCTTCAATATGATAGGCGGTGAGGATGACGCCGGGACTGAGGTAGCCGAATCTGTCCGGGTCATAGCCGGAGTTATAAACTAGCGTATGGTTACGGTACGCGAAACAGAACAGGCTGGCTGCCGGTTCGCCGTTCATGGTCAAAAATGAGAGTTCCAACCACCCTCGCGCCAGCGCAAATCGCGCCACTTCGTGGAAAAAACTCTCCATTGCGGGAGTATCCATGAAATCATCTTTGGCGGGCGCGCTCTTGCGATGCAAGTCGAGGAAAGCCTCCACATCGCCGCGCAGTGTTTCGGGGTCATGCGCGATGTACCAATCCATCTCGACTTCGCGCAGGGCGCGGCGCGTTTTACGACGTATTTCGTGCCGCTGCTTCTTGTCAAGCATGTTCATGTACTCGTCCCAACTGTTCGGCAGATCGATAATGGGACAAACATCCTCTAACTCACTCTGAACAAATAACTCGCGTCCCTCCGCGATTTTGCACAGCGATTGGTGTGGTGATGCCGCGGGCAAGCAATGCAAGTCGAGTTCGTCCCACGCGGTGTAGGTTGTGGCAAAATGCTCAAACAACGCAGTGTAAACTGCCTCGCGGTGCCCCGGCAGCGTGATGATGCCCAGATAGTCGGTGACTTCTGTGCCTCCAACGAGACGCACCGCAGCGCGATTGTCATCTAGCACCTGGCGATAGAGCGGCGCGATACCAACAAGCGCATCGTCACGCCGAAAAGCTAGAAGTAGCAATTCTTTATTCACTCCGAAGGCGCGCCACCAGGTGCTCTGCCATTCCCGAGTCATAAATATGGTGTCTATCTCGCTGCGCGTCAACAATTCATTCCATTCTGCTTCCAGCGCGGTGAACCCGGCAGGGTCGCGATATGTGATTAGCTGCATATTTTATCCTTGTGGACATGGCGCAATATAAATTGCGCCCTATAGCTGTCCTATCTAGGGCGTTATCCCCATAACGCCGATTTTAGAGACGCAATAGGAATCGCGTCCTATTTTTGTTCTGGCGCTTCATAGCGGTTCATAAATGCAAATTCGGTGAGCGGTTTTCGCTCCGGGCGCGCCGCCTCAGTCGCGGCTTGCTTCTCGGTCAGGGTGGGTTTGATCTGCGCGGCATGTTTGCCCACTATCACAAGTGTGATGACAGTCATTTCATTCGGGATATTAAGAATCTCTCTAACCTTATCCTCATTGAAGCCCGCGATGGGGTGAGCGACCAGGTTCAATTCTGTGGCGCGCAAGATGATAAACGCGGTGGTCATGCCGGTATCGAACAAGTAATAATCGCGTCCTTTGATCTTGCAATCCAGGTCTCTGTGGCTGAAAACCGCGATAATCATCGAGGCATCGGTAGGCCACACGTTGGATTTGCTCATCGCGGCACATAGCTGCTGTAAAATCTCCGCGTCGTACGCGAAGACGAACCGCCACGGTTGGTTATTAAAACACGACGGCGCGAGTTGTGCCGCTCGCGCGAGATCGTCCAGCAATTCTTTTGTAATTGTTACCGAATCCAACGAGCGATAAGCCCTTCTCTTTTCTATAGTTTCTTGTACATTCATTTATAACCTCCAGAATTTCGCGAAGCGTGAAAACGTAGTAGTGGTTAAATGACAACTATTCAACCACCAAGGACACAAAGAACACTAAGGCTATTCTTGCTCTGAATGATAGCTTTTGAACGCGCATGAGCATTATTGAACAGGAAATACTTGGTGCTCTTAGTGTTCTTAGTGGTTAAATTATCGTATTACTTTTCCCTATCACTTACTTCTTTACCGCTACTAAAACATGAGATATTACGCGTCGCGCTTTACGTTTCACATTTCACTTTTCACGCCTCACGTCTGTTCTCCCACGCGTTTGAGGATGCGCATTACCAAAAACGTAATCCACGGCGACGGCTCCTTTTTGTTCGCAAATTCCCAACCTTTCCAGGCGCGGTACATTGAGCCGGCGCGGTAACGACCATCCTCATCAGCCTGCGCGGTGATCGTCTCCAACATCTCGCGAAAGCGCGCGTCGTCATGCACAAAGGGAAATCGGCTGAGAGTGTCCATCACATGCAAAATGTCGTACCACACGAACGGATATTTGAGGCGGCGGAAAGTGGTACCGATGCCAAACATGTAAATCTTGCGCTCAGCCTGGTGTTCCCAATGTCCCAGCAACATCTCCGCGCCGATGTGCGCCGCGGGGCTGTCTACCAACTCGGGCACTTGCGCCAACACTCTTAGCGCGTAAAGGTTAGCGATGGGGCAAGGGTCATCCTTACGCCCCGGACCGCGAAACTTGCCCAACTCCGGCGCGGCGACGCAGCGCCAACCATTTTCGTCCACCACGCTCACCAAGTGCTCGACGGCGCGGCGGACGCGCTCATCGTCGCCCAAGCCTAACGCCAACAACGCGTGTAGCAGCACAGGTGTGTCACAGGTTATCCACGTCCACATATCCTCGTTCGTTCCGCCGAACGCTTTGGGGATATTAACCAAACTCTGAAACGCGCCTTCAGGCGATTGATGCTCTATAACCGCGTTGACACCAGCCTTCATCATCGCATCATCGGCACGCAAACCGAAATCTGCCAGCATCGCGAACTTGTGAATGGGGTGTGCCGCGTCGTTATGGCGCTTGAGGACGTAGCCAGGCCATTCTGCGACCTCGGCGATCAGCCCTTGCACGCGCTCGTCGTCCAGCACCGCCTGGCGCGCCGTGTGCACTTCGGCATCGTGTGGTGCGCGGTCGAGCAGGTCGACGAGCACGCGGTAGCGTACCCAAGGATCGCCAGCGGATAATAACCATTCCGTTTGTGCATTATTTATCATTATATGTCTCCTTAGCGATGAAACTTATCACGTTTCACGCCTTACGTTTTACGCATCCCTTCTCACTGTGATTCCAAGCCGCCAAATCTGCGCTCGCGATTGCCGTACGCGACCAATGCTTTGTACAACTCTCCTTCATCGAAATCAGGCCAGTAGGTGGGAGTGGTATAATACTCCGCGTACGCGCTTTGCCACATTAGAAAGCCGCTCAGGCGCATCTCTCCGCCCGTGCGGACGATTAAATCTGGATCAGGTTGCCCCGCGGTGTACAAATATTGCTCAATCAGGTCTTCCGTCACCGCGTTTGTCGTGACCCCGTCGGCGATGATCCGTTTGACCGCGTCGACGATTTCCGCGCGCCCGCCGTAGTTGAACGCGACATTGAGCGTGATGCGAGTGTTATTCTTCGTCAATTCCAAAGCATCGTGAATTTTACCTTTCAGGTCATCCTCAAGCCCTTCCAGTCGCCCAACGTGTTGCAACCTAACACCGTTTTTGTGCAAGTTCTTCACTTCACGTTTCAGCATCTCGCGCAAAATCGTCATCAATCCTCGAATCTCATCGGGCGGGCGCGTCCAGTTCTCGGTCGAAAACGCCCAGATGGTGACCACTTCGATGTCGTACTCCGCGCACTTTTCCAATATGCGCCGAATGTTCTGTGTACCGGCGCGGTGACCTTCCAGACGCGGTTTGTTACGCTGCCGCGCCCATCTGCCGTTACCGTCCATGATGAAGGCGATATGGCGCGGAACCTTCTGCAAATTCACTTTCTCTTCTGTCATTTTCATCACCCATTTCTGCTCTTCGCATTTATTAGAGTTTATATCGATTTGTTGACGCGTAGCTAATGGAACGCAGATTTTCCTGATTTTTCTGATTTACGCTGATTTTTGTGTTTTTGATTACCCAAAAGCGCGGCATATGCCTCCAAATCAGTAGCGGTAAAGAAGTAAGTGATAGGGAAAAGTAATACGATAATTTAACCACTAAGAACACCAAGTATGTCCTGTTCAATAATGCTCATGCGCGTTCAAAAGCTATCATTCGGAGCAAGAATAGCCTTAGTGTTCTTGGTGGTTGAATAGTTATCATTTTAACTATCACTCACAATTTAACTACTACTTCCAAATCTGCGAAAATCAGGCCAATCTGCGGTATCTGCGTTCGATTAATGGCGCGGTCAAATAAATCGATATAATGTCTATTTTATTGAACTATTCCTGTGTCTCTGTAACTTTAAGACAAATTATAACAACTTCGAGCGAAAAAGCAAAACCGTTTAAATTTCATAGGACTTACGCAAGTTCAGAATAATTTCACCGCCGCGGGCGCGGAGAGCGCAG
>CAZSIG010000118.1:4346-9257 GCA_964606195.1 uncultured Anaerolineales bacterium | reverse complement strand
AGCGCGTTTCTCATAGCCACCGTGAGTTCACTTACGGGGTGCGCGGCGCGAGACAGCAAACTGTCAGATAGCTAGAATTTCTGATGAAATCGTTTAACTGGGCGATTATCACCTGATGATCTTAGGCTGGTTATTATCGAAAACGTCAGTGGTCAAGGCACGTAGTTGGGTTCCATCTCGCGCCATAGTGTAGATTTCCCAATCCTCCCCGCGATTAGTTTGTATAACCAATTCGTCTGCCGATAGCCATTCGGGCGCGAGATGATGCGCCCCGCCATAGGTCAGGCGTTCCACACGCCGCGTCTGCACCTCTATCAAATGAATATCCCAATATCGCGCCCGCGACGCGGCGAACGCTATCCATTTGCCGTGCGGAGACCACGCGGGTTGTACTGCTTCTCCTTGTAGAATCATCTGCGGAATAGCCAGCGTCATATTAGCGCGTAGTTCAGCGACGTAGATCCCCTCATTCGCGACATAAGCTAGATAATCACCGTTGGGCGACCACGCGGGGGAGTTCTCGCTCAAATCGGTTTGCGTCAGGCGAATCTGTGCCCCCGTCGGCAAGTCCCACAAATACAGCTCGCGATTGCCATCGCGATTGGACACAAACGCTATTTGTGTCCCGTCGGGCGACCACGCGGGGGCTTCGTCTCGTGCCAAGTTATTCGTCAACTGCGTGAGTTGTCCCGACGGTTCATCCCACAAGAAAATCTCCAGGTTCGTGCCGGTGCCCGCCGCCACCGCGAGCCGGCTACCATCGGGCGACCACGCGGTATGATAAATATTGCCCTCAATGTTGACCGGTATTCGGGTTTGCTGCGCGGTGTTGAGGTCTAAAGAATACAGCCGTAACTTTCCATCTCTATCAGAGATGAACGAGACTGCTCGCGCGGTCGGCGGCACGGGGGTGGGAGATGATGTCGCGGTTGGCTGCGGTAGATGAGTGGGGATGGGTGAAGGAGTCGCTGTGGGCGGTGGTGGTGGCGGCGTGGGAGGAGCAATGGGCGGTTCAAATCGCCGACTGAACTCGCGGTCTAGGTGAGTGGTACAATAGACACAGTACATTTTAGTCTGAGTGTTCTCGCCCAACAAACAGGTCGCGCCATCTTTCGTCGAATGTCCCGGACAGCAAACTCCCTCTGTACACTTTGGACACTGTGGCGGATAAGGGTTAGGACACCCCGCGGGCAGGAGGTCATTCTCCCAGCTCCAATGAAAATAGTTGTACTCATCACATAGGCTGAAGATATGCCCCATTTCATGTGAGAGCACCGGAGTATAATTGGATTCCAACACAAGTCCATTGCTGCCGAAGCGTACCCACCCGCGCGCGGCGAGATTCCCCTCTAACGCCAAATCACCGTTAGTCATGCCGATATACACGTCAGCCGCGACGCGCCGCGCCCCGAAGTTCACCACCTGTTCATCCAACGTGATGTCGTCCAGCGCGCCCGGCATAATCTCGTGAAGCTTGACGACTTGCAACTCCACGTAACTGTCGATTTGTGAGGAGCGACTAAAAAACGCGACCTGTCTATCAACAGCCGCGTCGAAATCATCTAGCGAACCCTGCCACGCGAGCGGCACGAAAGCCATGATGTAAGTACGTTGTCGCGGTGTGTCCGCGGCGATGGTGTGTGGTGGCGCGGACAGGTTTATCGCGATTAACAATAAGATTAACAGGCTAAGCCATTCTATCGTGTTCTTCGTCTTTGACACATTTCTTAGTTAGCTATTCGATAATTTAACCACAAAGAACACCAAGAGCACTAAGTATTTTTGGTTTAATAATGCGCATACGCGGTCAAGTATAGCCATTCGGAGTAAGGTTTATCAGTACTTACGCAGATTCAAAAAAGATTTACTGCCGAGGGCGCGGAGAACGCGGAGTTTTGCCGAATGATCTCGGAGTGCCCCGTGAATATGTTTTTCAATGAGGACTTATGACCGCGTATGACAGTTAAGAAATTCTCTGCTTACTCTTCTCCGCGTCCGCGGCGTTCTCGGCGGTTAATCACTACATAGTCTGCGTAAGTCCTGGTTTATCTTAGTGTCCTTTGTGCCCTTAGTGGTTAAACAACTTATCTCTTCACTCCTCGTCTCCCCAATCGAGGTCATCATCTTTTATCGGCGCGGTCGGCTCCGGTTTCTGAATCTCGTGCGGTGTGGGGAATTCATGCTCGCAATTCGGACAGATAATGGTCTCTGTTTCTTGAAAGCGTGAAACCGCGTTGAAATCGTGTGCCAGATTTAGCACCTCCACGTAGTTGTCATCCGCGTAATACGACAGCGCGCCTAGCGCATCCGCGAACTCCGTATATTGCAAATTTTGACCGGGCAGCTCAACTGTCAGCACCACATCTTTGTCGCTGTCGATGGTGAACTTAGCCATGTTCATCTCTTGATTGAGCCGCATCAAATGTTGATACAATTTACGCTGACATATCTCGTTCTTCGCGGCAACCACGAAAGGTACGATGGTGAAATATATCCAGTTATCCGTCAGGCGCACGTAGATGCTAAAAGTGCTCACATCACCGCGAAACCCTGTGCGCCAAGTGTTTTCCTCTTCGGTGGCGTGAAATGACCACCCATACTGCCGAAAATAATCTTCAATCGCTTCGGCTGAGATTGCCATAGTTCAATTACCCTTCTTCCATATCCGATTCAAGAGTCTCGAAGTTCACGCGCCGTTCCGCGCCAGTCACCGTCACGCGAATTCTCCTCTTGTTTTTCCAATTCGGTTTATACATCTCCTTAACCAGCGGTTCGAGAATCTCCTTGCGCACCGCGCGCTCAAGCTGCCGCGCTCCCAGCTCGTTATCGAACCCATTCTCCACCACGTAATCGACAAGCTCATCAGAGAACTCTATCTCGATTTGTTGCTCCGCGAAGCGGCTTTTGACGATTTTGTCCAACTTCAACCGCGCGATTTCGTGCGCCGCGTCGTTGGACAGCGGATTAAAGACGACTATTTCATCGATACGCGACATGAATTCCGCCGGTAGTAGTTTCTTCAAATCCTCTTTAGCGCGTTTTTGGAGATTCTCCGTCGCGTTCTTCTCTTTCAGTTCAAAACCTATCGGGCGTTTACCCAGAAACGCGGTACTGCCGAGATTAGTAGTCATAATGACCGTCGCGTCGGTAAAATAGACGCTGCGCCCGCGCGCGTCGGTCAATCTCCCATCATCGAAAACCTGCAAAAACATATTGCGCACCGATTGATGCGCTTTTTCGATGTCATCGAGCAAAATGACGCAAAACGGCTGACCGCGCACCTTCTCCGTCAATTGCCCCCCTTCATCGTACCCGACGTACCCCGGTGGTGAGCCGATGAGGCGCGACGCGGTGAATGGTTCGGTGTACTCCGACATATCCAGCCGAATCAGGCGTTCCTCATCGTCGAACAGGAACTCGCTCAAGGCTTTCGCCAACTCCGTCTTGCCTACACCGGGCGGGCCGGTGAACAGCAGCACGCCATCGGGTCTAGCGGGATTCATATCCATTCTCTTCTTCGTCAGCCGCATCAGGTTCGCGGTTACTTCCACCGCTTCGCCTTGTCCGATAACGCGCCGCTGCAAAATATTCTCCATCTCCAAATATCGCGCCATATCCTCGTTTTCCATGTCACTCAACGGTAGACTGGTGATGTCCGTGAGCACCGATAGGATATGCTCTTTAGTCACCTGCGCGGCGGGGGGGTCTTGAAGCATCGCGCGCGCCGCGGCGCGTTCCAGAATGTCAATCCCTTTATCGGGGAAATACTGATTCTTGAGGTATTTCTTCGCGAGTTCGTATGTTTCGGGAATGAGTGGCGCGGGGATCTCAACCTCGAAATGTTCTTCCAATTCCGTTAGCACCGCCTCCAGGATTTCCAGCGTTGCCGCGCGCGGCGGCTCTTTGACGCGAATAGGCTGAAAACGCCGCGCCAGCGCGCCATCTTTCTCGATATGCTTTCGATAATCGCGCGTAGTCGTAGAGCCGATACAGGTTATCTCGCCCCGCGCCAGCGCGGGTTTTAGAATGGTCGCCGCGTCCTGTAGTCCGTAATAGCCCCCCGCGCCCAACAGCGCGTGAGCTTCGTCCACGAACATGATGACTCTCTCCGCGCGTTTCACCTCGTTTAGAATATCTTGCATTCGCTTCTCGAATTCGCCTGAGCCGGAAAGCCCCGCAGTCAGCGCGGATACAGTTAGCTCCACGACGCGGTGGTCATACAAGCGTTTTGGTACCTCTTGATTGACGATGCGTTGCGCCAGGGCTTCCGCCAGCGCGGTCTTGCCCACCCCCGGTTCGCCAATCATCAGCGGATTCTTCTTCGTGCGGCGGCTCATAATCTCAATCATCGTCCTAAGCTCGCGGTCGCGCCCGACGATGTGGGGCAATTTGCCCTCTTTTGCCATCTTGGTCAGGTCACGCCCGAAGCGATTGAGTGTGGGGGTATTCTCAAGTTTGTACGCGCTCGCTTCCTCCACGATGTACGTTCGCAGTTTTTCGATAATCTCCTGTGGTTTGCCCCCTAGTTCCTTCAATATCGCGGCTATATTCTTATCCGTCTCCAATATCGCGATTAGCAGGTGTGACGGGTGTACCGGTTGCCCTTCGGCTAACTTGGTGCTGTAACGCAGCGTTTCCTTGACGTTATCGGTCACTTTCAGCTTCTCCGGCATCGCCTTTTCGCCCTGTCGAAGTTGCTTCGTCACCGCGGTGGCGAACTGCGCGGTATCTAACTCGTAGGGCTGTAGCAACTCGTCTATCAAGTCTCTTTCCTGATTTAGCACTCCCAACAGCAAATGGGTGTTATCGAACTGCGGAGTCTGTAAATGTTTAGCCTCCTCTTTAGCGGCATCGAAACATTTTCGCGCCTGAGGAGATAATTTTTCTAACACTGATTCTTACCTCTTTTTA
>CAZSIG010000118.1:0-4246 GCA_964606195.1 uncultured Anaerolineales bacterium | reverse complement strand
TTACGTTTTACGCATCACGTTTCACGTTTTTTGTTCTGCCAATATCTCTTTAGCTCGCGCAACGCGAATATTGCGCTCTTTCACCATCTGCGCGACGACGCGGTCTAGCTCTTTACCGAATGCCCCTGCTTCTATTGCCACGTTTCGGGCGTGCAGGCTCATGTGCCCGCGTTGAATGCCCTCGGTTGCCAGTGCGCGCAGGGCTGCCAGATTTTGTGCCAAGCCGACCGCGCCGATGACCTGTGCCAACTCGCGGGCGTCGCTTATGTTCATAATTTTCAGCGCGAGTTGGGCAGTAGGATGTACCCGCGTCGCTCCACCGACGATACCCACCGCCAATGGCATTTCGAGGCTGCCGACGAGATCGCCCGCCGCGTCTTGTTCCCAATGGCTAAGTGTGGTATACTGATTATGTCGCGCCGCGTAGGCGTGCGCGCCCGCTTCCACCGCTCGCCAGTCGTTGCCCGTCGCGATTACCACCGCGTCTATGCCGTTCATAATCCCCTTGTTGTGCGTCGCAGCGCGATATGGGTCAGCGGCGGCGAAGGCGTAGGCGGCAATGATACCGCGCACCACTTCGGCGCCGGTGAAATCGGCAGTTTCCAGCGATGATTTAGGGATGGTACCGCGCACGCGCACCACGCGGCGGTCGGCGAGATTAGAGAGTATGCGCAGATAAACGCGCCCGCCGGTGATTTCCTCTAACATAGGCGCGACGGTTTCCGCCATCGTGTTGACCGCGTTCGCCCCCATCGCGTCACGCACATCGACGAGTAGGTGGACGATTAGCATAGTGCCGATGGGAGTATGTTCCAGAGCGCGCACCTCTAAATCCTGTGCTCCGCCGCCCAGAGAGACGAGCGTGGAGTCGACCTGATTCGCGGTGTTGATTATGCGCTCTTTTTCGGCGAATATCGCGACACGGGCGGCGTGTGGCGTCGGTACATCCACGATTTGAACTTGACTAATCATCACCGGCGCGCTGGTCGTTGCCGTGAAGCCGCCGCCGTCTCTGAACAGCCGCGCCGCGTAGCTCGCCCCCGCGATGACGGATGGCTCTTCTATCGCCATTGGCACTAGATAGTCGCGTTCGTTGATGAGAAAATTCACCGCGATGCCCAGCGGCAGCCCGTAAACGCCGACCGCGTTTTCCACCATTTTATCGGCGCGGTCAGGGGTAAGGACGTTGGTCAATTGGGAGACTTCCTCTGGCGTTAAATCGGTCATCTCCTGCACGCGGCGCAGGCGTTCTGCCAGGTCTAATTTGTAAAATCCGGGTATTCGTGATGATTTTCTCATTGTTTATATGTAGATTATCTTTCCCACAATATTTCGTTCACCAATCTCAAGTATGCCCATGCTCTGCCGCGCCCCCGATTGCGGCGCGACCGCGCCGGGGTTGAGCATCAACACGGTGCCGTGCATTCGCAGATAAGGTTGGTGGGTGTGTCCAAAGATGATACAATCAACATTGGTAAACAGTTTTAGCGCGTACTCGCAGATGATTTGATTAGGCGACTTCTCTTTTTTCTTGAGATTGAAAATAGAGGTGATGGAAGAGATAAACGACGCGGGTTCTTTCGCTTGATGTCCGTGAATCATGCCGATACGCCGATTGAGAAATTCGACGACTCTGGTTTCCTCCAAGTAATGTTGGGCTTGTTCATCTTCGTGTTCACCGCGTACTGCCATCGTGATGGTGAAGGTGTTCTGTATCTCGCGCAGCGTCTCCAGTGTGCATATATCACCAACGTGTAAAATGATGTCCAGTCCCTGCAACGCGGTTCTGACCCCCACGGGCAACGCGGGGAGAATATCAGGAATATGAGTATCAGCTATAACTCCTATTCTCATCAATTATCTCCTTCCCTCTTCACGCTAAGTAGTTCAGCAAAGGTTACATGTTTTTTACTCGGCTTCGTTGACGGGACTTTAGTTAAAATTATAACTCATTATGTCAAAAGAGACAAGGATTAGTTATGTGGACTACGCGGTTTCGAGTGAGACTTTGGCTATGAGGATTCGGTGTTTTCGGATTGACAGTTTTCGATTTAGATATTAGAATATGGGTTAATAGATCGACTCTGACAATGCCGTTTATGGTACGTAAGAGGAGAGCCTCGTAAATATTATGAGTGAAGATTTGTATCAGCGCGTTTTTTCCCAATTGCTGACAGGCATCGCGATTACGTCTATCGATGGAGAGATAATAGAGTGTAATAACGCTCTGGCTAAGATCACCGGTTACAGCGTGCAAGAGTTACAGTCTATGTCTCTGGAGGAATTATATCTTGACCGCGCGCGGCTTGTCGAAGATATGAGAGAGCTGCATAAGGAAGGATTAAAACGGAATCTGGAAGTTCATATCAGGGCAAAGAGCGGCAAGGAGCGTATCCTGTTAGTCTCTGCTTCGATAGCGCGGTTATACGATAACCTAGATACTGACGCGGTCGGTAATCGCTCTTCTCCGTTGTGCATTTTGCTGAGTGCTATGGATATCACGGCGCGTTCGTGGGAATGGAACGAGATTACGCGCCGTAATCGCGAGTTGGCGATATTGGCGCGAATTGGGCAAGCCTTAAATTCCTTTTTAGAATTGCCAGAGTTGTTGCAAATTATCCTCGACGAAGCGGTGAGCAGCATCAACGCGGAGCGAGGATGCTTGATGTTGATAGACGCGAAGACCGGAGAGTGGGGCCAGGCGGTGGTTAATAACATGGAACATCGAAACCTCACTGAAGTTGATGACCCCGCGTGGAAATTGAGCTATACGATTATTGAGGATGTGCTGAATAGCGGTAAGCCGGTGTTGACGGTGAACGCCAAAGAGGATCCTAAATTTTCGGGTGTGACCAGCGTCGTGGGTTACGGCTTGCGTTCGGTTTTATGTGTTCCGCTGCGCCGCGCCGAACGGTCTTTGGGGGTGCTGTACGCGGATAACCGAGTTAAGGTGGGCGAATTCTCTTTAGAGGATTTGGGGTTGCTCAAGACGATCGCAAATCAGGCGGTAACGGCGATTGAGAACGTGCGATTGTACGAAGATGAACGGGCACGCGGTATGCAGCTCGCGGCGATAGTAGAGGAGCAAGAACAACGGTTGCAGGAACTTACCGCGCAGTTGGAAGCGACAGTAAATGTACCACTGGGACACTGAGGGCACGGAGATTTTGATATTAAAGATTTACTAGCTACTTGACAGTTTGCTGTCTCGCGCCGCGTACACCGTGAGTTCACTCACGGTGGCTATGAGAAACGCGCTGAAGCGCGTTATGCCGAACATGCTTCAGCATGTTTCCTGTAGCCGCGCCGAGTTCACTCGGCCTTTGGTGTTGGTTACGCGGTTATTTTTTTATTTTTGCGAAAGGAGACGATGAAATGGGGCCTATCCCACACGTAGAGTCAGTTGAGTGGATTTTGATTGGTGCCGTTGGATGGTTGAGCCTGTTTGTGGAGGCTATAGGCGTTATTATTATTGGCATAGGTATCTTCGGTGTTAGTTATCAATTCTTGCTTACCTTGATATCCAGATACCAATCCCCAGGGTTCTATCAAATACGCGTTACATTAGGGCGTTATTTAGCTCTAGCTCTTGAATTTCAGCTAGGCGCGGATATCCTCTCGACCGCCATCGCGCCAAGTTGGGATGAAATCGGTAAGCTGGGCGCCATCGCGGTAATCCGTACCGGCTTAAACCTCTTCCTCATGCACGAGATGGAGAAGGAGAAAAAATTGGCAGAGGAGGGCATAGTTGAGGCTGAGCGGCTTAAATCCTGATTTTTTGAATCGTCCCTTGATTTATCTTCAGCGCGGGACGACCATGTATCATCCGTATTATTCCAAGTTCTTTACCACAGTTGGGACAAACGGGACGCGAACCCAACGGCGCGTTTGAAATCCCCGCGTAGTCTTTTCTGATTTCGCCCAGATAGCACTTTATCAGGCGTCCTCTACCACCCTTGTAGTATTTGAACAGAATCTTCCCGCAACTACATTGTACTTTAATAACGCGCCCGTGAGCCATACTATTTTCCTCTTCAGTAATTTCGTACTTTTTGATGTCACCGCGGAGACATGAAGAAAAACTAGGCGAAACTCCGCGTCCTCTGCGCCTCTGCGGTTAAAAACGTGTCTATTTTGGCTATTTAACGAAAAAGCTCCTGGTCATAAGTGTCAGGAGCTTTTTGTTACAGAACTTACGCAACTTCGGGTTATTTTTACCGCCGAGGGCGCCCCCGTGCGGGGATAA
>CAZSIG010000117.1:0-9315 GCA_964606195.1 uncultured Anaerolineales bacterium | reverse complement strand
TATAAACGCCAACCCCCGCGTTTTTGGGGCATCGCAATCTTAAATTTTCGCTGAATTTGCCGCTTTGGCCATTTGCTGATTTGTGCTACTGTTTCAAGATTACGGGCAGATATATCTGCCCACCCACACGGACGCGCATTTCTTTCGGTCTCCCCACCAAGCCCTCATCATCTATCGCGTATACCACTATACGATAATCGCCTACTTCCTCAAACCCCATAAAGGTCGCGCCATATATCCCATCCCCATTGCCATCTAACAACATAACCGTGGGCAGATTCTCCTGGTCATCTTGCACTAATTCGTAAGGCGTGGTGGGCGTCAAGGGAACGTACGACGGCGTGAACACTTCAGCCCAGACGCTCAACACGTGGCCATCATCGCGCACTTCTGCCGTAATAACTCCATCACCGGCAGCTATTTCGCCTATCCCCGCCTGAGCCACGTAAGGCGGCCAAGAAAGTCCATACGTTTCAGGCGGGATAAAGCCGCGCCGCGCCGCCACCAAACCATCGTGGGGTTCGTTGGGCATGCCGTCCCCATCATCATCGAGCCAGGGCGCCTGTAGCGGGCGCGCGACCTGCACGGCACACTGCGCTTCCATAAAACTACCCCACAGACTCAAGCCCAAACCCCAATCCGCCACGAACGCATCTGAGAACAACGCGCCTTCTCCGGAGGCATAAGCGCGCGTCTGGGCCCCGGTAGAGGCGATGACCACCCGCCCCGGCGCGCTTACCTTGTGGGGCGCGGTGATGAAGCTGCCGGCGTAACAGGCATCCATGATTACGTTTACCGCTGCTTCCGGTTGGGCGGTCTCCAATACCTGTAACCAATGGTCTAAATCTTCAGCGGTTAGCAGCTCATTCGCCGCCCCGTCCAGATAAAACGCGTCGTTACCGCCATGGTCCATCAAGTAGAGCGTGAAAGCGCGGTCGCGTCCGATTCGAGCTACAGCCCAGCTAGTGATGGCGTTCGCCACATTAGCGCGCGTGGCTAACGCGTCTACATCAGGAATTTCATCCCCTGTGGCATCCAAATTCAAATCTGACGCCAAGTAGCAGATATCCTCCGCGTCATAGCCCTGATCCCGAAACAGCCGATAGACCGCGTTGGTGACGTGGTGTATCTTTTCTTGCAAGTGGTCGCCGTCGTATAGCTGCCCCGCCACCAACACCAGCGCGCCGGGGGAGATAGACGCGGGCAGCGCCCGCACGGAAAGATAATAAGAAACATCCGTTCCCGCGACGTCGGGGTCCTCGTTGGCTAACTGGAGATAATAACGACCATCCGCGGGGGGGCGATACACCCGGTGAACCGCCGGACTAAAATCGGATGCAGGCTCGGCTAACGTACCCCACTCACAACTGGTATGCCCGGTCAAGGCTACAGCGGCGCGAGAAGCGCACGGAATCAGCGCATTTATCAGATACGTGGTGTCCGCGCGAGCCTCAAAATGCACCCAATCTTCATCGCCGGGCGCGTGAAAGGTATGAAACTGTACCGTGCCATCGGTCGCGATGGGTTGGCTATCATCACAAAGATCGTCGTGCTCGTAAGCATCACCGCCCGCCACGGTGGGACGCGGCGTGGCGGTTTCTGTAGGGGGGGTAGTCGGCGTGCTACTGGGAGTATTAGTGGGCGTGTTAGTACTGGTCGGGGTAATTGTGGGCGTAGCCGTCGCCGTCGCGGTCGGCGTGTTCGTCGGGGGCGGAGTGGAAATCAGGAAGACGCGCGCCAGCAGCGAGCCAGTGTTATCGTCATAGATGTTATCGTAGATCCGCAGCGAAACCGGATTTCCATTACCCATCAAGCGATAGGTATGCGCGTGGTTATCCACATTCGACGCATCGGCGGCACGCCGCAAGCCATCAAACTCCACCGCGTTATAAGAGATTTCCCATTCTTGATTATCATTCTGGCGATATTGAGCATCCGCGAACTTATCCGCTCCTGTGTCGTACCGAAAAATCCCCTCTACTACGAAATCATATACAGCTTGACTTTGCAGCGGCATAGAGGATTGAATAGTCCCATCTGCGGGCAGATATATGGTCTCCACTAGATTGGCTGGCGCGCGCACCCACTTAGCCGCGTCAGCCATCACGCAGCGCGGGGAAGATTCGTTCTCGGTATAATTGCCCAGATAAAGATACCCGTCTGTCCCCGCGTCAAAATAATAGCGGCCCAATGCAATCCAGCGGCACCAATTCCCTTTCTGGGTCACTTTGATGGTCGCATCTCCATCACGATGATGAATTTGATAGTGCGCGCGATAGGTATCCCCGACGGCGTTCTCTACGCCAGGGAAGCGCACGAAAACCTCATACCAGCCCGCCGTAGAAATGTTAGGAGTCCATTTAGCCCAGGCATCGTCATCGGCATAAGCCGGATCCCGCGAGAGGGTCCAGCGCGCGTCATCGCGGTCGCTACCGTTATAACCCACACAACCGCGGCTCCAACCACTGGTAGTTACGGTCCAAGTACCCGTTACACTGAATCCGACATCGCCGTCATCGATGGTGATTTCAGCAGTAGGCGTCGGGGTGGCAGCTAGAGGACAGGAAGACAGCGAAAGAAGCGTGCCATAGTACGGCGGACCGCTAGTCCCCGTTTGATACGCGGCCCAACGATGCTGCCCCGCCGCATCCGCGGAGTGAATTTCGCCGCAGTAAACCGTATCTGTCAGGATGTCGCTCACTACCCAATAATCCTTACAGTATTCCGGTTTGGACGTGATATTGTAGCACCAGGCTTTATCCACGCGGTACGCGCAGAGTCTGAAACTAGGCTCACCGCCATCGGCTGCCCCGCAGACCTCTAAATGCAAGTTATTACCACCATCCACGTATATATCCGCAAACGCCAGATCGTTCGCGGCTAGGCTGTAAGGGGGCATCATCGGCGGGCGGGCAGTGGCGGCATGGTGCGGCGCGAGGTTGGGGCGCACCGCGGCTAACGTCACTGGTATCTCGCGTTCAGCTCCCACTAGCCCCATTTGTATCCCTAACACTATTATCGGTATGCTCATACCGATACCTAATTTGAGCCAAGTGGCAATCCTTTTTTTGTCCATTGATTTTCCCTCCTAAATTGTATCTTTTGCTTTCAACCATTCTTCAGCACCAAGGGCAAGTATAGCTGTTTTTTGACTATCCTTAAGGCCGCGGTAACCACTTCTGACCAGAAGCCTTCCTCATTCTGGGCGCGAAAGCTGACCTGGTGCGTTCCCAACGATAACGTCGTAGCTTCAAGGTCGAAATCTTTGATGGTGCTCAGTAAGCCATCTTGATTTGATCGCCACTCATATGCCACTACGCCCCCTCCAGCGCGCTGGGCTACCGCGCTAAAAGAGATCACATCGCGCTCCTGTACGGCAACCGAGGGCGTAAGCGTGCTAATCGTTACGGTGAGCGGCGCGGATAAGGCGGGATCGTGAAAGCGGCTAATTCCTGCCGTAGTTCCAGCCCAAGTAGTCCCATCTTGCTCCCCAGCTAAGGCTAGGACCTCGTTGCTCCCCAATCCCTGCGCGGTGGTATAAATCATCCAGGTTTGGCCGTCAAACCGGCTTACTCCCCCATATTCCTCACCGGCGGAACCGGTATAGGCATGATGCGCGAACCACAAAATATCCTGCCCTACTACAATGTCATTGATGTATTTGGAAGCTAGCCCCACAGCCGGGGTGTAAGTAGTACAAGTTATTCCCGTCGTATCCGCACACTCCGTCACGCCCGTACCATACGTGCCGATCCACAGATGCCCGCGTGCGTCGATAGCCAACGCGGACACATTATTGGCATAGCTTCCATTGAAATCCGCCGCCACGCGCCAGGCAGCGCCATCATAGCAACTCACGCCACTTGCAACGCGTCCCGCCAGTGTTCCAATACATACTTCGTCACTACGGGGATCCACCGCGATGGCGCGAATATCCGTAGCCGCTAAGCCAGTCGGGTGAGTAATCCATCTCTGCCTATCATACTCATATACCCCCGCGGTGGATCCCGCCCAAATATGGTTTTGGGAATCCACCGCCAGAGCGGTGATGGTCATAGAAGGTGTATGGGTAACCCAGGTTTGCCCGTCGTACTCGCGCACGCCATCCATCATCCCTACCCAGATGTGTCCTGAATTATCCGCCGTTAGCGTCCTGATTTCTAGCGGACTTATATCTATCGTGTGGGTGATCAAACACCCTGAACTCAAGTTCCATTGGTGCAATGCTCCTACCGCGCCTGCCCACAGGGTATCATCATGAATCACCAACGTCTGAGGGGCAACACCACTTGCGTAAGTAGTCCAACGCGGCGCGCCGGTTAGCGGTACCACAAAGTCGGTACGTTGTTCTAGGGGACAATTTACCATAACGCGTACGGCGCGGCTGATCGTCTCCCCATTGTAAGCGACGGTCGCGGTGATAATATCTAGCTGCTGCGTATCACTGATTCGTTCTCCGTAGTAGGGAAAGCACTCCGGATAATGGGGCTGATTCAGCGTGGTAGAAATGGTTTCCACTTGCTCTAAATGTGTAAAAGTGACCACCGCGTCCGCCACCGGTCGCCCCGCGTGATGAACTAATCCCCATTGACAGGCATAAGGGGCCAGCGAACCGCAGTGATGCCCGAAACTCCCTTGGGCTAATAGTGGCGCAGGCACCAACCACAGCCCCCAAGCGAGACACAATATGATTATCAGTTTGCCATAAAACTTGAATCTTGTGGTACTCATCTTTCCCTCCATCATAATTTTCATCTAAATCGCAACGCCATCAATCCGCGCCCACCGCGCCCGCCGCGCCCCCCAAGCAAAACGGCGCCCAATACGCCGGATGGGAATAGATCGTCTCGGTTTGTTGAAGCAGCGTCAACTGCGCGGCGCGCAACGCCGCATCCTTACGCGCCCCCGCGCCCAACTGCCGATAGAAAACGCCCATCAACTGCGCCGTCACCGCGTCATCGATCGGCCAGCGCGTCTCCAGCACCGCCGCCGCCCCGGCTGCGAAGAACCCCCGCGCCAGACTCCACCAATCTGCCCCTTTGCGCTTGCCCCGCCCCGTCTCACAAGCCCCCAAAGTGACTAACGCGGCGGAGAGGTTTAAGCCATAAATCTCGCGCGCCAGCAGATCACCGTCCGCCAGCGTGAGATAAGAGAGCAGGGGATTGTAGGGCCGAAAACAACCGTGCGTCGCCAGATGAATGACGTCGTAATCCCCCCCATGTTCTTGTAACTGCCGCTTCGTCGCCGCCGCCTCCGCGCACAGCGTCACATCCCACCCCAGCGCGCGTAACTCCGCCAACTCTTGGTGCAGATGCGGCAGCGCCCCGCCGGAGAAGCCCAACACCAGCAGGTTACGACGGCGCGGTGGGGGGGCCTGGTAGCAACAATGCAGCACCGTCGCGCTGGGGGCATAGGAGATACAATGCGTTTCCAACAGGTAACGCGTGCCAGTGTGCAAGGCGGCAAACGGAACGTAGGTCAATTCCCCCGCGGGGATGACGACGAGCCGCGAATGCGCCGCTAACAACGCCGCAAGGGGCGCCAGCAGTAAGGTATACAGTGCTTGTGCCTGTTGCTGCGCGCTGGTCAGCAAGGCGGAGAAATTCCGCCGGACGTAGGGCGGTCCCGCCCGCAGGTGCAAATCCAACACGCGTTCCAAGGCACTCTGCCATTTCTGCGCCAACAGCTCCATTTCCGCAACCGCGCCGACCGGTTGCGGCGGGTGCAGCCCCGCGGCGGTCACCGGAAAGACCCACACCTCGCCCGCGACATCGTGGTACGCCAAGAGGAGCGTTTCAGGGGAGAGACACGGTACCAAATCGGCTACAGGTACGGGGGGAGTGCCCGTCCAGAGCCGCAACCGCGGCTGGCGACGTTCCAACTCGTGCGCCACCGTGCGGAGGTGCTGTTCCAACTGAGCAATCTCCGGCGCCGCAGTAGAGATCACGGTGGCCAGCGCCCGTAGCTCGCCCTGGTTCTCCAATTCTATGCGGTGATAAGCCCGTGCTAACTTCCGCTGCAAGCGCGCTAATTCTTGCGCGGTGGCATGCTCCTCTGCCCCTCCCGCGAGCGGCAGGGCGACCTCGCCGGCTAGTAGATCCAATAGCGCCCGCGACCGGGCGCGTTCACCGTAGGCGAAGGCGGCGCGCCAATCGCCGGTTTCCAGACACAGGAGCATCATATCCTGATACACCGCCAGTTTATCCCCGAGAAAACTGGCGCGAAATTCATCAATCAGCAAACTGCGCCGCGTCGTTTCAATCTGGTCAATGGCGCGATCATACTCCTGCCGCGCAGTCGCGGTATCGCCCTGGGCGTACGCTAACCCCCCTAACCCATAGTGTGCCTGATACCGCAGCGGGGGGGCTTGCGCCGCGAGCGTCAAAAGTTCCTGATAACAGCGCCGGGCTGCCGCCCACTTGCCCTGGGCGCGATAAACATGCCCCAAGATCAAGAGCGCTTCGCCCTCCTCGGCGCGCGGACCCTGCGCGGCGAAGCGCGATTGCGCCTGTAACAGCATGGTTTCCAGCTCTTCGTAATCTTCTGGCCCCGCCGCCAAGCGGGTTTGCGCTTCATGTAAATCCAGTATAGCTATTTGATGCTCTAGCCCGGGGAGGTGGGCCACCGTCTGCCGTGCCGCCCGCAACGCCGCGAGAGCTTCCGCATACTGGGCGCGCTGCAAGTATATCAAGGCGAGATTGAGATCAGCGCGCGCCAGGTCCGTCCAATCCGCGTGCGCGGCGAAGATGGCGCGGGCGCGCTGGAGATACTGTTCGGCCTCATGCAACTCATTCAAGTTAATCAGCGCCAGCCCTTGATTATGGTGCATGCGCGCCGCTTCCAGTTCATTTCCCCATGCGCGATAGCGGGTCTCCGCCCGCGTGTATACCGCTAGAGCGTCCTCGTAACGGCCCAGAAAATCGTAGGCGATGCCTTGATTATTCCATAAACCAACTAATTTACGCGCCGCGGTGGGGTCCCCCTGGTCCGCGGCCGTCGCCAACACTGGCTCCAGTTCCGCCGCCAGGTGGCGCGCTTCCTCAAATCGCCCCAAGCTAGAGAGCGCCCAGACTTCGCCAATCATATAGGCCGCGTAGGTAGGGTGCCCCGCCTGCTGATACCGCGCCCGTGCGGTGCGATAGCTAGTCAACGCCGCTTCATACTTCTCCAGGCACATCAGGGCGTCGGCCTGCGCGCCCCAGCCCGCCGCCCCAGCGAGCGGCTCAGCCAGTAATTCCCCCACCAAGCGGGCTCTTTGCGCGATTTCCAGGGCGCGCTGCGGAGCGGTGTACCAGTATTGGGCAGATGCGGCATGTAGTTCCCGCACCACTGTGCTATCCAACTCCCCCCGCCGCGCCGCGATGAAGGCCCACACCTGGGCAGCGGTTGCCAATTGGAGTAATTCAGTTCCATAGGCTACTTTATTCATAGTTACACCTCAATCAGCGGCACGCGAATCTCTTGCTGGGCGCGGCGCAGACGCAGGTGCCACGCGCCCGCGGGCACTTGAGTAAAAGTGAAGCGCCCCGTTTCATCTACCGCGACTTCCTGTTGTTCAACTCCCCCACTATCAACGAGGCGCACTACCGCGCCCGACCAGGTTTCTAACGCCGGCGCGAGAATTTGCCCATCTAGCATATAGGTCCCCTGGTCATCCGGTCCTAGCAGCGTAATCGATATATCTCCCGCGGCAGTTTCGTACAACGCGCCACGCGGCAGCCCCCGTAGAGCGGGCGCCAAAGTGGGCGCAGGCGGGATAAACCTGGCGATAATGATCTCCAGTTGCTCGCGGAGCGGTGGCGCAGCCTCTTGCGCCACCGCCGGCGGGGCTTCTGCCGAGTCCTGAACTGCGCGTAGTTGAGCTACTTCTTGGCGACAGAGCGAGCACCGCGTCAGATGCGCGGCAATGCGTTGCGCGGCGCGGGGAGGTAAGTCGTGCCAGCAGAAGTCCAACAACTCCTCCGCCGTGGGGCAATCAAACCGATACAAGCGCCTCGTTAGCGCCTGCTGCCATCGGCGGCGCGCTTGCACCTGTGCGGTGCAATAAGCACATTTTTCAATGTGCTGGCGCACATGTGTCGGTGCCTCGCCATCAACATAAGCCTCTAATTCCCAGTCCGCAATTTCGTGCGGCGCGATACATGGTATGTTCATGATATTTCTCCATTCGGTAATAGATTTATAGGTCCTCTACTTCTATAAACGCAAAAAGCCCCGTTTTTGGGGCATCGTTTACAGAAATTCTTGAATTCGTGGGTCTCGTTGCAACCGTTCCCGCAAGTTACGCTTGCGCTGGTAGAGTTCTTCTATCGTAGTGAATAGTTCGGGGTATGCCGCGTAGATCTGGCGCGGTTTGCGTCCTCGGACCAGCAGCAACTCCGCGATGAGGAGGTCGCGTTCATCGTGACAGCGCGCGGTGACAGCGCGCCATAACTGCGCCGCGCGGTGCTCGTCCACGACCACCGTTTCGGCTGCCGGCGCGTTCGGTTGCTGGCTTTGAGGCACGTCATCCCACATTATTTCCAATGCTCGCTGCTCCTGTTCGCGCGTGCGGCGGTGTACTTCCGTGCGCGCGCAAGCCTGTAGATAGGCCAATACGCTGCGCAGGCCCTGGGCACGGGCGAATTTTTCCGGCGTATACTGCTCCCAAAAGCGGGTAAAGGTATCGCAGATCATCTCGGTCAGATCCGGTTCCCGCAACCGCGCCGTATATCGACAGATCCAGATGCGCACTTGAGATTGATACTGCGCTTGTAGTTTTGCCCATACGATGGTCTGCCTGGCTACAACAGCACGGCGAAACAGTTCCAGGCAGAATTGCTCATCACTAGGCTGCCCGCGCCGAAATCGCCGCGTTTCGGCGCGACAGCGCGCCACCAGATTATTGAGACTGAGTTTATGTAGCTGCATCGGTTTATTTCGTCCTCTTGAGCTGCGGATAATAAAAACAGCTCGCGCAAAGGAAATAGTCGAGCTGTTACTGAGGCGTCTTTGGTTGTATTACGTTAGGAACAAGGATCAATAATCATATCTTACACTATTGGGACTTTAGACAAACTGCTAGAAATCCGTTTTCTGCGCGGGCATGATAGAAGTATGACCTCCGATGAGTGCTATTGAATAGATATGACCTAAGGCGGTGAAGAAGAAAACGGGTTTCCGGTTTCCACGTTGACTTTGTCTAAAGTCCAAATATCTTACACTATGAATATATTGTTTATGTCAAGTATATTATAACCGCGGAGTGAACTAAAAAGCAATACTGCTGCTTTATATCAGGGGGGGAGAATTTTCGGCGCGAATAGCGAAGATGGG
>CAZSIG010000116.1:0-9377 GCA_964606195.1 uncultured Anaerolineales bacterium | reverse complement strand
TCTCCGAAAAAGTATCTGTGAGCGCTTGTACCTTTTCAACGTCAATGAGTTCAGAAAAGTTATACTTCACAATTTACCTCTTTCTTCTATTTTGGTTCTCTTGGAAAAACTGTGTTTGATACTCCGCGGGGATTGTCAAATCCCCGTACCGCGCTCCCTCAAGTAAATCCCCTTTCATTACAGTTCAGGCGCGGTCATCCGCCATCAAACGATGAAATGTTTTAGAGTATCCGGCTTGGATTTGGCAATCCAAGCTGAGCATCCACAGAAAAGCCAGAAGAACCTCTATTTTTTACTTAGTTCGACGCCCATACCCCGCAACGCGACGATCAACCCTGTCTGCAAATCGCGCAGCGTCTCAATCTCACTCCAATCGATCCCCAAATCGACAATCGCCTCCGCGACCGCGTCGGAGATGCCAGTGATGATCGTGCGTGCTCCTTTCAAGCGCGCCGCCTGAATCGACTTATCTAAATGCGCCGCCACGCCGCTATCCACCACCGGCACGCCGGTAATGTCTAATATTACCACTTTGGCGCGGTGTTCGCTAATCCCTGCCAACAACGTCCGCGTCGTATCCCGCGCCCGCTTGGTATCAATGATACCCACCAGCGGCATGACGATGATGCGATCCATAATCGGAATAATCGGCGTCGAGAGTTCCTGAATGACCTGCTGCTGTGCCTCTACCACCTGCTGCTGCAACCGTATGCGTTCCTTTTCTGCCTCTTTGCGCTCCGTGATGTCATGGATTACGGTGACCACGCGCACCGGCTTATCACCATCGAAGACAGGAATCTTGCGCGTTTCCGCATAGCGAACTTGTCCAACCACCTCTGTACAATCCTCGGTGACGATCTTCTCCCCCGTTTCTAACACGCGTAAGTATTCCTCGCGATTTTTCTCCGGCAAAAACGGAAATAGCTCGAACAGATTCTGACCTATAACCTCATCGCTGATATTCATCGATTGCAGCCAGCCACTGAAAGTCGCGTTATATAGCACTAAACACAAATTAGCATCAATAACATGCAATACATCATCAATAGCATTGATCGCGGTGCGGTATTGGCTCTCTGATGTGGCTAATTCTTTAGTGCGCGCGGTGATTTGTGCTTCTAAGTTCTTTACTAAGCGTTGGTTCTCCACCGCGGGGGCAGCCAGTCTAGGCAATGCGGTATACAACGCTATCTCTCGCTCGCTGAAATCGCGCGCTTTGTGCCAGCCGAACATGATAATCCCCACCCACCGCTCTGCCTGAGTCAGCGGGATAGAGACAGAAGCTTGCACTCCCAACTGCTGCATCAACTTGCGGCTGTTATCATCCACACGATCATCGGTGGCGACATCGCCAATCAACAACGGTTTATTGGCATCGGCGAACCAAAGCCGGCTGACGGGGAATTCGGGGAGATAGAACCGCGCCCCCGGTGTGCCTTGTCCATCGCGCTGCCACACCGCGACCTCTTCCAACCAGGCGGGTTCCCCCGCCTCATCCACATCGACGTAATTCAACGAAACTCGCGCCACATCAGTTTCAATCACCGGCTGTACTATAGCCTGTAACAGTTCATCCTCATCACGCGCCGTGTTCAATTCCTGCGCGACGCGCTGAACCATCTCCATATTCGTCAACTGTTTCTCTAATTCTACAACTCGTGCTTCTAATTCTTTCCGTTTATCCATAATACTTTTATTCCTTTCTGATTATAAATAGAATTATCTAAAAATTCGCAAGGTAGGGCAGGTTTCCATACCTGCCGTTTTCACCGATGATCTGGAACGGCGGCTAAGAAAGCCGCCCTACGTGGGTATTTTGAGCCTCGCGGCGCATCACTTACCTGAGCTGCCCCATTATAAATAGGGTTCTCTGAAAATTCGCAAGGTAAGGCAGGTTTTCATACCTGCCGTATCTATGATTACTTCATACACTCGAGCACGCAGACGATGGGATGATCGAGGATATACTGCCAATACCCCTCAACTTGCGCGTGTTCTAAATCGGGTGGCAGCACCAAATCATACCACTCGACATGATTAAATCCCGCGGCGCGCAGTACGCGGTCGTATGTTTCGGGATTCAGGTGATAACTATCAAACTGAAACTGTTGCTCTCCCATAACCACCGTCCACTTGATGGTAGTACCCTCTTGGATCGGTTCCGAGAGCGCGACCGGAAACGCGCCATATTTTTGATACTCTTGATCGTTGAAATACGCGGTATCAAGATGAACATTGTTATTCAGCGCGACGAATCGGCCATTGGAGACTAAGTTGTCCGCCGCGGTCCGACACATCTTTAACAATTGCTCCTCCGTTTGCGCGTAGTGCAACAAAAAAGAAGCGACCACGGTATCAAACTTTCCCACTCGACCTAAGTTTTGCACATCTTCGACCAGATACTCGATTCCCAAAGGCTTTTCAGCCTCCGCTTGCTGCGCTAATTTAATCATCTCCGCCGAGACATCTACCCCTACTACGCGAGTAGCCCCGCGTTGCTTGTAGGTTCTGGTAAAATCTCCCGTGCCGCAGGCTAAATCGAGCACCGCTTTACCCGCGACATCCCCGACCTTGCTCTGCAGATTATACTCGAACATCTGCCGCGTCACCAATCCTGGAATATCCTTGTACTGTTTCGCAATTTCATCATACTGTGCAGCCATAAAATTAACCATCTCCTTTTCAAAATTAGATTAGTATTACAACAAGCCTTCGCGACAGTATGTCTTTCTGAATGACCACCGATAGCGAAGAATCTTGTAGAACTTACATCTATAGTTTTTCAGATAATGATTTTGACTCCGCGCTCCTGCTGGATTGTCAAATCCAGCAGTTTATGCGGATTGGGCAATCCGCCACGAGCAAATTATCAGATTATCACACAATCTATTAGTGTGAATTCAAAATCTTTTTCTGAACGGCTATAGCTACCTGACACTTTCAAATTACCCCTTCGCCCCGCGCCACGGTTCGCCGAGTGAACTCGGCGCGGCTAGCGGAAACATGCTGAAGCATGTTCACCATAACGCGCTTCAGCGCGTTGCTCATAGCAACCGGGAGTTCACTCACGGGGGGCGCGGCGTGAGACAGCAAACTGTCAAGTAGCTAGAACTTGCATAAACTCTTCTCAATGGCGCGTTATATCTCACGCCCGGTCAACGTCACGCCCATACTATTCAACGCGACGATCAATCCCGTCTGCAAATCGCGCAGCGTCTCCAACTTACTCCAGTTGATTCCCAAATCGACAATCGCCTCCGCGACCGCGTCGGAGATGCCAGTGATAATCACGCGCGCCCCTTTCAATCGCGCCGCCTGAATCGTCTTATCCAGATGCGCCGCGACATTGCTGTCCACCATCGGCACGCCGGTGATGTCCAATATAACCACGCGAGCGCGATGCTCGCTGATCCCGGCTAACAGAGTACGAGTGATGTCGCGGGCGCGTTTGGTATCGATGATACCCACCAACGGCATGACTATAATACCCTGCATCACCGGAATAATCGGCGTAGATAGTTCCTGAATGATCTGCTGTTGAAGTTCGGCGCGTTCTTGCTCTGCTAGTCTACGCGCGGTAACATCCACTCCGGTATACCATGAAGGCCAATCGGGAATCGGAACGCGGTCGGAGACTTTCGACCAGGCGATGGTCTTGACTCTACCATCCTTACAAGTGATATCCCATTCCCAATTCAAGAAGTCTTCCGAACGTTCTGCCCATTTTCCAAACATCTCTTGCCGATATTCTTCGTTCGGGTACAACAACTCCACGGCTTTAGGATTGCCCACAATCTCTTCAGCGCTGAAACCGGTGACGCGTTCACACTCCCGATTCCACATGATAATATTTCCGTGTTCGTCCATAGCGTCAAACATCACCGCCATATTATCAATGACGCGGCGCCATCGTTCCTCGCTGGCTTGAAGTGTTTCCTCCGCTCTTTTCTGTTCGGTAATGTCGAGGTCAACACCGCGATAGCCGCACAGATTGCCCGCTTCATCTAACATCGGTACGCCGTTGGTCAACAGACATACTTCTCGCCCATCTTTGGTTAGATTCCAATTCTCCAAATCAACGATCGGTGCCTTTTCTGCCACTATATCGCCGAAAATTTCACCAGTACGCGCGGCTTCTTCGGGAATCATAAACTCGAAAGGCGTTTTACCCAACACCTCCGCGATAGTGTAGCCCAGTATATCTTCAATCTTCTTCGAACAATAAGTGTACGTACCTTGATGATCCACTTCCCAAATCCAACCAGTCGTGCTCTTAACTACATCTTGCAGACGTTTCTCCGAGATTTCCAATTCAGCAATTCGTTGCTGTGCCTGTGCTAACTCGCGCCTGAGTTGTTCTCTTGTTTTCTCAGCCATCCTCGTTTTCCCTCCTACTCTTTACTTATTCTTTCCGGCTCAATTCAACTCCCATCCTGTTCAATGCTACAACCAACCCCGTCTGCAAATCGCGCAGTGTCTCCAACTTACTCCAGTTGATTCTCAAATCGACAAGCGCCTCCGCGACCGCGTCGATAATTTATCTCCCCATCTCCCAACCCCATTGTGCTGGAGCAGATGGATTCTCCTTAAACGGGGTACCCACAAACAATGGTAATTGTGCGATGATGTCTAAATACCACCACCATTGAGTTGCCGCGCCGGGCTGATTGCGTCGCCAAACGGGTAAATCTACCATATCTTGTATCGCGGCATAAAACTGCTTCGCCTGGCGCAAAAGTTCTCGATCCGCTTTTAGCAAACGCTGGCGCTGCACGTTAGTAAAATGCGCTTCCTCCTCCGCGATAGCACTGCGCCGCATCAGCATCTGTAGATGTTCCATGCCACTCACATCAGGAAATTCCACATCAACTTCGTAGGCAGTAAGCAATTCTTCATAATTGGTCATGTTCCATCTCTCCTAATATTCCTACCTTCTCGAACGTTGACTGTAACAAATAATTTGGAACGTCAATTACAAACGCGCTTTCCATTATCCCATCCAAGCTTATCATTACCAACCACAACCGCGCTTTTACCGTTGCTACTATCGCCACATAAGGTACATCCCTATACCGATAAACATAAACTTGCGCTGTCGCGTCATGTAACGCGCTTAAAATAACTCGTTCATAATCCGCCAGTGTAGCATTACTGGACAAATGACCCTGTCGTTTGCGTTTAGCTAAATGTCGTAGCGCGCTTTTTGGCTTCCAGCGTACTTTTGCTCGGGCTAATTGAATAGCTTGCACCAATTGTGCATGCATAGATTTACGATACTCCTAAGCATTGCGCGCTAGTTCAACTCCCATCCTGTTCAATGCTACAACCAACCCCGTCTGCAAATCGCGTAGCGTCTCAATGCTGCTCCAATCGATCCCCAAATCGACAATCGCCTCCGCGACCGCGTCGGAGATGCCGGTGATGATCACGCGCGTCCCCTTCAACCGCGCCGCCTGAATCGTCTTATCCAAATGCGCCGCGATGCCGCTGTCCACTATCGGTACGCCGGTGATGTCCAGTATGACCACGCGGGCGCGGTGTTCGCTGATTCCGGCTAACAAAGTCCGGGTGATGTCGCGGGCGCGCATCGTGTCGATAATGCCAATGAGAGGCATGACGATGATTTGTTCCATGATCGGGATAATCGGGGTAGATAGTTCGCTGATGATTTGCTGCTGCGCGTCCAGAATTTGCTGTTGTAGTCTGGCGCGTTCTGCTTCCGCTTCCTTCTGCGCGGTGATGTCGCGGGCAATCGTAGCCAAAGACTGTAAGTTTCCCGCTTCATCTTTGATTGCCACAATGACTTGGGATACTGGAATTTGGTGCCCATCTTTGTGAGTAATCGTAGCTTCGCCCGCCCATATTCCCTCACGTACTGCCGTGTCTAGTATCTCCTGTGGCAAATCTGGTTGGAGACTGGCGACAGTCATACCCCCATAGAATTCCTCTGCGATATAGCCGGACATCGCCAAACCAGCGGGATTGACGAACGTGCCGCGCCCGTCAGGTGCAGCCGTACCGATGAAATCGGCACTATTTTCAATAATGCTCACCATTCGTTCGCGCTCCGCATCAGCCCGCTTACGTTCAGTAATATCGCGACTGTTGACAATCGCGCCGATGATTTGTCCCTGCTCATCATATACCGGATTACCTACAGATTCCATCCACAAATACGAACCGTCCGCGCGTTTGTAGCGAAACTCGGCGCGTACCGACGCGCCGTTTTTCATAATATTTTGTAGCGCCCCCAGAGGAGCATCCAAATCATCCGGATGGATAAACTCCAACGCGGACTGCCCCAGCAACGTTTCAGGTTCGTACCCCAGCATAGTTTTGTACGACGGGCTGGTATATTCAAAGATACCCTCAGGGGAAAGCTGCGCGACGATGTCCTGCATATTGGTGGTGATGCGGCGGTAATTCTCTTCGCTTTCGCGTAACTTCGCGGTGCGCTCCGCGACCATCTGTTCCAGATTGTCAGTTAGCCGCTTACGTTCGCTGATATCGCGCATGATGGTAGCCAGAAATCTAAATTCCCCTGACTCATCGCGAATGGGAATAATGACTTGCGACACATCTATACAAGAACCATCAGCGTGCAGCAGTTTCGTTTCACCTGTCCAAGCTCCTTTTTCCAGCGCGCTGGGTAAGTATTCTTCCTGTACCTTCTGTCCAATCTCAGGAGGATGGGTATCAGCAATACGCAGTGAACGAGGATCTTCTCCACCGCGCCCGACCATCGCCAGACCTGCGGGATTCACATAAGCTAACCTCCCCGTAGTATCCTGAACATCTACGTAGGCAACGTAATCGCTGGTATTATCCGCCAAAGCCTTGAAAATATTCAGGTCGGCAAGCAACGCGGTGTGTTCTTTCACCTGTTGTGCCAATCTATCTATTAAGCGGCGATTTTCTATCATAGACGTCGCCAATGTCGGCAAAGCCCTATAGTAAGCGGTTTCTTGCGCGGTGAATTCGTGTCGTTCATCCCAAAATATGGTGATAAAACCGACCCATCGCGCCGCTTGAGTTAAGGGAATGACGACCATAGCGCGTGCCCCTAAATTACTGAGCACTTGGCGTGAATTTTCATCTATCTCATCACTGTGATCAACATCAGAGATAAGCAGCGGCGCGTCCGGCGTTGCCAAGAGCACTCGTGCCAAGGGAAAGTCGGTCAGGCGATAGCGCGTGCCCAGAGGCGTAATCGATTCACCAGTCCGCCGCCAATCCGCCACTTTTTCAATCCATTCCGGCTCACCTGTCTCAGCCGGTTCAGTATAGGACAAAGTTGCCTCATTGGCTCCCGCGGCTATAGCCGGTTGCGCGATGATGCAGAGTAACTCTTGGGCGTCACGCGCGGTGCTTAGCTCAGTGGCAAGACGCTTCAGTACCTCCGCACCCGCCAATTGAGTCTCCAACTCTACAATTCTTTCTTGTAATTCGTTCTTATCTACCATCTCGTCTATCCTCCTTAAGATACACTCAGTAGAACTACGAGAATTATCCTACGAATCTACTGAAAAACCTAACCTTTCAGCTAAGCATTCAATCTCACTGGACGCGGTCAGCGCAGGCGTAAAGCCTGCGGCTACAGTGTAGGCGCACCCTTTATGGGTGCGCTTGCCAGACCTGAACCGCGCAAGTTAGTTAATTCTCATTCCTAAGCATTGCGCGCTAGTTTAACTCCCATACTATTCAGCGCGACGATCAATCCCGTCTGTAAATCACGCAACGTCTCCAACTTACTCCAGTTGATTCCCAAATCGACAATCGCCTCCGCGACCGCGTCGGAGATGCCGGTGATGATCGTGCGCGCCCCCTTCAACCGCGCCGCCTGAATCGTCTTATCCAGGTGCGCCGCGACACCGCTGTCCACGATCGGCACGCCGGTGATGTCCAGGATTACCACTTTGGCGCGGTACTCGCTGATGCCCGCCAGCAAAGCCCGCGTCGTATCTCGCGCGCGTTTGGTATCGATGATGCCCACCAGCGGCATGACGATGATGCCTTGCATCAGCGGTATAATCGGCGTAGAAAGCTCTTGAATGACCTGCTGCTGTGCCTCTAGCACTTGCTGTTGCAGTTCCTCGCGTTCTTTCTCTGCCATTTTGCGCTCAGTGATATCAGTGATGATACCACCCACCGCGTAGATTTCACCGCGTGAATTATACAATGGAAACTTGGAAGTGAACAAATAACGCGTTCCTTCAGGACCTAGAAATTGCTCTTCGATTTCCAGCATCTCGCCCGTTTCCAAAATTTTTAGCTCCGACTCCCAAATGGGATCCGCAATTTCCTTCGGTGAAAAATCGTACACGGTCTTGCCCAACACCTGTTCCATTGGCGTATCGAAGAATTCGCCCAGCTTGCTGTTGCCCATGATGATATGCCCCTCTTTATCTTTCGCGAAGATAATGACCGGAGAGTTTTCCATGAAGGTCTCGAATAGAACTTGATTTTGCCGTAAGTCTTTCTCCAATCTCTTTTGTTCGGTAATATCAGAGACAACGCCGACCATGCCCACTGGCTCGCCCGCGTCGTCGCGGATTAAAGAAGTTACCAATCGTTCAATTAACTCTGTACCATCCTTACGCACCGCGCGAAATTCGCCCTCTTGATACCCCTGTTCCATAGTAGGTTGGATTACCTGCTCCACCAATATCGGCATATCCTCCTCTTTGTAGAGTACACCGATATTCTTACCGAGCACCTCTTCCTCCGTCCACCCATAGATCTGTTCGGAGGCGCGGTTCCAGGATAGGATCGTACCCTCAAGATCAGTAGAGATGACTGAATCTCGAATATTTTCCAGTAACCGTTCATGCTCTATCTCTGCTTGTCGTTGTTCGGTCACATCGCGCAGTAACCCCTCAATTGCGATCAAGTTTCCGTCCGCGTCATATATACCGTGATTAGACTGGATGATCCACCGCGCCTTGCCCTCCGAATCATTTATCATATATTCATAAGTCGGCGCGACTTTACCCTCCGCAAGCTCTGCCCATTTCTCCTGAAAATATGGAACGTAATTGGGATGAATAGCACGCTGGATCAAGGTGGGATTGTTGTACCAAACTTCTGGAGCGTACCCAGTGACGCGTTCTACAGTCGGGCTGACATATTCATAATGTCCATCGGGTAAAGACATTCGATAGTCACTCTCTCCCAAGCCCCCTAGTAGCTCGCGCAAGCGCGCTTGTTCGGCGCGTACCGTTTCTAGTTCTACCTGTAAATCCTCATAAGTCTTCTTCTGTTCACTCATTTTTCACCTCCTAAATTATAAAATCGATTAGCATCAGTTACGTGCTAGTTTAACTCCCATACTATTCAGCGCGACGAGCAATCCCGTCTGTAAGTCGCGCAGCGTCTCA
>CAZSIG010000115.1:4145-9384 GCA_964606195.1 uncultured Anaerolineales bacterium | reverse complement strand
TATCCCCAAGCGCGCCCCGCTGATGGCGCCCGCGATACAGGCAATAGAATCGGAATCGCCCGCGGTGTTCGCGCCGCGCCGCACGACTGCTGTATAATCATCGGGATAGCGCATCACGCAATATAACGCCAACGCGACCGCTTCCTCACCAACCCAGCCGCGCCCTAGATACTCCAGCGCGGCTTCCTCATCATCCCAATCGAGGCAATCACCTATCTTGCGTATCGCCGCGTTGAACTCATGCGACACATCGCCCACGAAATCCAGCAGCTTATTCGGCATATCTCGCGGTGCGACATCGTCGAGCGCGAGCTTCGTGAGATACGCGGTAGCGATACATGCCGCGTCGCCCGCGGCATGTCCATGTGTGGCAACACCGGTCGCGTGGGCAACTTCGCGCAGTTTCGCCGCGTCATGCTGATAAAGATAGCCAAGCGGTGCGGAGCGCATCGCGGAACCGCATCCTTTGGAATCGGGATTGCCGCTTTGTCGCCAGTTCGCGCCGCGTTTTAGCTTTTTTACTGCCGCCAAGCAGGTGTTTCCGGGGGCACGATTGTTTTCAGGGGAATCGAGCCACTTGACGAATTCCGCGACAGTCGCTGCCATAATTGCCTCGATGTCGCGTTCGCCTGTGGCAATCAGGGCTTCGGCAATCGCGATGGCCATCTGCGTATCGTCGGAGAATAACGCGGGGGCGGCTGGCAAGTCCTGTATGCCAGTCGCGCCGTAGCATTGTTTAATCTCCGCGAGTGACATAAATTCAGTTGGATAGCCCAGCGCGTCACCGATTGCCAGACCGTAAAGCATACCACGCGCCCTTTCCAAATTGTTCATAGCCTAAACCCCAAGCTCCCGCAACTGTTCCTCGCCCAAGCCGAAATGATGTCCTAGTTCGTGTAGAAAAGTTCGGCGTACTCGTTCACGTATCGTCGCGGGGGTGCGCGCCACGCGTTCTATAGACCGTTGAAACAGCGTTATCTTGTCGGGAAGCACCAAACCATAACGGCTAGTGCGCTTGGTGAGCGGCACGCCTTGATACAACCCCAACAAAGTCCGACCATGCGGCAGCCCCGCGCGGCGCAAATCGTCAGGGCGCGGTGTATCTTGTATCACTACATCCATATTGTCGATACGCGCCCGTATATCTTCGGGTAATTCCGCAATCGCTTCCAGCACCAACGCTTCAAAGTCTTGTCTATTCATCACCCAACCGCAAATTCGGCAGCACGTCCAAATCCCAATCGGCACACTTACCGCGCTCCCATTGGTAGAAGGCGCACCCCGCGACCATCGCCGCGTTGTCCACGCACAACGGCAACGAAGGAAAGTAGACCGGTAGATCCAAACGCGTCTTCATCTGCTCGCGTAATAGCCTGTTAGCCGCCACCCCTCCAGACAGCAATACATGCTTGACATCGAAATCTTGTGCCGCCTGGCGCGTCTTTTCCACTAAGGCATCCACCACCGCGAGTTGAAAACTCGCCGCGATGTCGGCTACGGGCAAAGGACGAACCATGCGGGGCATACGGCGAATCTTACCGCGCATTCGTTCCTTCGAGGCTTTATTTGGGTTCCCGCCTTCGTACTTTTGTACCAAAAGCAGCACCGCGGTTTTCAGTCCGCTAAAACTAAAATCGTATGTATCGCGCAGTTTGGCGCGCGGCAGGTCGAACGCGGTGGGATTGCCCTCGTGCGCCGCCGCCTGTATCGCCGGTCCGCCGGGGTAATCCAAGCCCAATAGGCGTCCCACTTTGTCAAACGCCTCGCCCGCCGCGTCATCTAACGTCTGTCCAAGCAATTCGTATCTCCCATGCCCGCGCATCAACACCAGCGCGGTATGTCCGCCGGAGACAATCAGGCACAGCAGCGGAAAACTATAGGCGGGGACGCGTTCCCCATCGCGTTTGAGCCAATTGGCATGAATATGCGCTTCGAGATGATTGACGCCGATTAGCGGCAAACCGCGAGCGTAAGCCAACCCCTTAGCCGCGTTCACGCCAACTAGTAACGAACCCGGCAATCCGGGACCATGCGTCACCGCGACCGCATCTAAATCGTCCCACTGGACTCTTGCCGTTTGCATCGCCTCTTCGAGTACGGGCACAATAGCCAAGATATGCTGCCGCGACGCGATTTCGGGGAACACGCCTCCATATCGCCGATGTATTTCAATCTGCGATGCCACCGCGCTGGATAGAATCTCTCGCCCATCTCGTACCACCGCCGCCGCGGTCTCGTCGCAAGATGTTTCGATGCCCAAAATCAACATGAGTGTCGGCTACTTGTCCTTGCCTTTCTTCTTCTTTTTCTTCTTTTTGTCACCGTAGTGCATCAGGTCAACATCTTCCATGTCCAAGTCTTTTTGCAGCCCTTCTACTATGGTGCTCAAAACTTTCACTCGCGCGTGCCATTTACAGTTCCCTTCAACAATCGTCCATGGCGCGGTGATGGTGCTGGTCTTCAACAACATATCTTCCACCGCCTGTTCATACACATTCCACTTCTCGCGATTGCGCCAGTCCTCATCGGTCAGTTTCCAGGCTTTATAGGGAGTATGTTTGCGCGCCGTGAACCGCGCCAGTTGCTCCTCCTGGCTGATGTGTATCCAGAATTTGAAGATAATCGTGCCGAAATCGACGAGTTGCCGCTCGAATTGGTTAATCTCGCGGTATGCCCGCCGCCATTCCTCTTCGGTACAGAAACCCTCTACTCGCTCGACGAGCACGCGCCCGTACCAAGTGCGGTCGAATATCGCGACCTGCCCCGCCACCGGCAGCCGGCGCCAGAAACGCCATAGATAATGATGAGTAGCATCTTCGCCCTTTGGGGCAGCGATGGGGTGAACGACGTAACCGCGCGGGTCAAGTAGTTCGGTAATCCGCTTAATCGCGCCGCCTTTGCCCCCCGCGTCCCAGCCCTCAAACAATATAATCACCGGCCGTTTCTGGACATATATTTGATAGCCCAATTGACTCAGCAGAACTTGATTAGAAATCAATTGGCGTTCATACTCTTTTTTGTCCTCTATCGCCTTACTCAAATCAACTTGAGATAAAATGTTACCCATTGTATCACCTCTCTACTCATCATCCTCTTCGGTTTCAGCGACATTCGCATCGTTGACATCCTCTTTGTTCTCATCTTCTTCATCGTCGCGTTCTATCATTTCGGACAACACACCGCGATCTTCCAAGCCCATTTCCATCGCGGCGATCAACGTGCTGTATATCTTGTGCAGCGACCATCTACGATTAGTGGCTTCTACGATAGTCCAGGGGCCGTACTCCGTCTCGGTACGCGCCAACATCTCCTCTGCCGCCAGCAAATACTCATCGTATTTGCGATGGTGTTCCCAATCCTCTGGCTGCACGTGCCAGGCTTGCAGCGGGTCCTTCTCCAGTTTTTTGAATCGCTTCTTCTGTTCCTTCTTGCTAATGTGCATCCAGAACTTGACGATGATGTACCCGTCATCGGTGATGGTGCGTTCGAAGTTGACGATGTCGCGGTAAGCCCGCCGCCATTCATCCTCCGGCGTGAATTTCTCCACCCGTTCGACCAGAACGCGCCCATACCAACTACGGTCGAATATCGCGACCTGCCCGTAGTTAGGCAACTTGAGCCAAAAACGCCACAGCCAAGGATGCGCCTTCTCGAAGGTGCGCGCCTCGCGAATGGGGTAGACGACAAAGCCGCGCGGGTCTAAGCGAGAAGTGAGTTCCTTGATAGCTGACCCCTTACCCGCCGCGTCCCAGCCCTCGAAGATGACTATGGTTGGCATTCCACAGTCATAAGCCGCTTTCTGCAGGTCGTACAAACGCCGCCGCAGAAATTTTCGCCTCTTCTTAAACTCCTTTTTGGACATCTTAACGTCCAGATTTACTTTCTCTAGCATATCCACCTCCTTTGCTCAATATATAACGACACAATAACTCACCGCGGAGAGTATCGGGAAAGATTTTTTGCTATCCAGAAAACTCCGCGTTCTCGGCGGTAAAAATACCTCGAAGTTGCGTAAGCCCTATCAAGTATTCTCGCACCACCGTGATGCCTCGCGGCGCGCCTCCTGGTACAACAACACGCCTAAACCTATCATAACCGCGAACGAAGTTCCTAGTTGAATATAGGGGAAATCATCAGCTTTTGAAGCTGAAACCACGAAAGCGTCTACCACACAACGAGTTCCTGTTGCCTCAGAATGGTGAAGGTCGCTCACCGTCAAGCGTAGCACGTGCTGGTCTCTACCCGCGCCGCGCACCAACTTCTCTCGCACGCCCCATGCTTCAGCATTCGCGTACAAATCCAAATAAGTGCGCCCCGTCTCGTCACGCGGCAAGCCGGCTACTTCGTGCCCATCCAGCGAAACGTACAATCTTCCCGCGTCGGGGCCGCGCCGCGTGATTAGAGTCACATCATCACCCTGAAAGTTGAATGTCAAAGTGGTGTCAGGGGTATTACTCTGCAAGTAGGCTTGCGCGGTCGCGATAGGCTCGATTACCCTGTCCCAATCGCTCTCTACCGCGGGATTAGTCTCCTCGTAATGTCCTTGTTCCGCGACATTCAGGGCAGCCGTAGCATCCTTGACCGCGTAGTAGACCGGACGCGGGGTAAAGTCCACATCCAGCATACGAAAATAGTAATCGGCGCGGTCGGGGGAGATGTTACCCACCTGGCGGAAATACCAAATGTTAAAGACACCCGCCCAAAGCCATTCCTCACGCGCCTGCTTGATACCGCGTATGGTATATTGCGCCTGCTCCTCCTCACTGACGCGCTTCCAATATAGTTCTTCCTCCGCGAAAGTATCCGGCGCCGCGTTCCAGCCGTACTCATTGAACCAGACCGGCTTGTCCTCGTCCCCATAACGCTCCATTATCTCGCGTTGTAATAGCACGCGGCGAAAATTCAGGACGTTAGGGTCCGCCGGAGCATCGGGGGGTAAGTCCATACCGAAGGCGTTGGCTGATAGAATATCGAAATAATCTCGCGCCCCCGCCTGATACATCTCCTCCAGATACACCAAATCGCTGAGGTTACGCCTGATGGGAAAATCCTCCAGCGTAATTGCCAGTGGCGCGCTAAGGATATACACATTCGGGTCCGCCTCTTTGGCGCGGCGGTAGGCTATTTTCAATAATTCTACATATTCCTGCGGATTAACCTCGCGGTCGCCCCACTCAGGCCAGATGTTCGGCTCGTTCCATACCTGAATGTAGTGGATGCGCCCTTTATAATGCTTCAC
>CAZSIG010000115.1:0-4045 GCA_964606195.1 uncultured Anaerolineales bacterium | reverse complement strand
TCGACCTCGCGTTCGAGAAAGAAATTAGCCCCGTATGGATTAACGTCGGTGTTCGGTATCGCGCGCGGCGGGGCAACCAATACTTTTTCATCCATTCGGTATGAGTATTGCCATACGGCATGAAGCATTGTCAGCAACATGGCGATGATACCCACCACCAAAGTATAGATTCTCCAATGTAGTTTCAAGAGCTTCAATTGCACCTCACTGTAGGGTATTATAACATATTTTCGCGCAACGCGCCCCATTGCCGAATGTAAGACCGCGTCATTCGAGAGATTACGCAGTAGTGGTTAAATGATAACTATCCAACCACAAAGGACACAAAGAGCACTAAGGTTAACTTTGCTTCGTGTGATATTTTTTGACCGCGTATGAGTATTATTGACAAAAACCTCTTAGTGCCCTTAGTGCTCTTTGTGGTCAAGTTATTGTATTACTTTTCCCTATCACTTATTTCTTTACCACTATTCATCGATGAACGCGGAGAACACAGAAGTAACTCCGCGTTCTCCGTGCCTCGGTGGTAAAATAACTCTTTCTGTAAAGCCATCCCCCTTTACCCCACCGGCAGCCGCACATGAAAATGACTACCGGGGCAATTTTCCTCGTCATGCCCCTCACTCTCGACCCAAATGCTGCCCGCGTGTGCTGATACTATACCCTTACAAATCGCCAAACCCAGCGCGGCGCCTCCGCCCTTGAATTTAGTCGCGCCGCTCGAATGAAGATTATCGTCACCAAGAGGATAGAATTTCTCAAAAATTAGTTCGTGATGTTCTGGATCAATGCCGATTCCCGTATCGCTGAAGATGATCTCTACCGCGCGGCGGTCGTCATCGTCCGAAACTTCTTTTCCGGTAATCGTAATCGCGCCGCCATCGGGTGTGTACTTGATGGCGTTACCGAGCAGATGGTGAAAAACTTTGGATAATAAATTGGGATTAGCCCAAACTTGAGGAAGTTGCTCCAAATCGGTCATCGTGAGGCTCAAGGCGCGTTCTCGCAGAGGGGTTGTGAATTCTTCACAAATTTGCACGATGATGGTCGCGAGGGAAACGTGTTCCCTATCCGTGTCCAGCGCTTGCATGTCAATTCTGATCATGTCTATCATGCTATCACCGATGGCGCGCAGCCGCTCGACGCCCTTGAGAATATTAGCTAGAAGGGGCTGCGCGTTCGCGTCGTCCGTCAAGGTAGGATGAGCCTGTAACATCTGCGCGTACCCCGCGATAACGGTCAACGGGGTGCGTATCTCATGCGCGGCGATATTGATAAACTTGGATTTAGCTTCGTCCAACAGCGATAGATTATGATAGGCGCGGTTTAGCTCTTCGGTGCGCTGTTGAATCCTCTGCTCCAATTGCTCATTAAACTGCCTGATTTCCTCGTACAGTCTGGCGTTCTCCAACGCGACTGCCACCTGCCCAGACCACATGGTCAACAATTCCAAATGGTCACCAGTAAACACGCCATAATCCACACTCTGGACGGAGATTACACCGGTGACGCGGTCACCCACGTGCAGCGGCACCGCAATACATGCCCGCGCCCATTGTCCAGTAGCTTGTTCCTGGGGTGTCAAATAAACTTCATAGCCATATTTACTTTGTTGCTCTATCAAGTCATCGACCAACAAAGCTTGGTCATGTTGTACAACCCAACTCCCAATCCCGCGCCCCAACTTTATAGCCACCGGGGGCAGCCGCGTTCCACATTCGTAGTGTAAATCGAATAATAACTCTTCTTTATTAGCATCGTACCGCGCCGCGAAGAAGGTCGCTTTTTCCTCCTCTACGCCCATCAGCGACAAAGCCTCGCGATACAATAACTCAAAAAGCTGTTCTTTATCTAATTGCGCGGTTATCGTTTCGTTAATCGCGCTGATACTTTCCCAACGCTGTACTTGGCATTCCATTTCGGCTAGCAGGCGAACATTGTCGATAGTGGTCGCCGCTTGAGTAGCCAATGCCATCAACAAATCTACGTCGTGGGACGTAAACCGCCGCTGACCAATCCGATTAAGCGCGGTTACAGTGCCGATGACACGCCCGCGCGCCACCAATGGCACTACAATGAGCGCGCCGGTGCCGGCGCGCAACCGTCGTTCGCGCGTCTCTTTCGGTTCTACACCATCATACGCACTCACGGATAGTATAGGCTGTCCCGACTCGAGCACCATGCCACTGATTCCCGTATTAAATTCTGCATAGTCGACCTGCAGCTCATCTTGTATATCACCGTGTCCTACGCGCAGTAGAACCTGTTGACGTTGTTGGTCAACCAAGAACAACGTTGTGCGGTCTGCTTTTACTAAATTGTTAAAATGGGTAACTAAGTTTTGACAAATTTCGGGCAATTCAGTCGCGCCCAGTATCGCGCGCGCCGCGACGAACAATCCCTCGGCGCGGTCTCGCATGGCGCGGTAATTACGAACCTGGTGCGTCAAATCGGTGACATCGTGTAAAGAGAATAGCGCGTAAAAATTCGCGCCATCCATAGCCGGTACTGCCGTGACTACCGTATGCTGAACTCGCATCTCACCGTTCGGCAGATACGAGGGAATTATATGGTGATGAAGTTGAGAGGAAAAGAAGATCGGGGGACCGCCCGCAAATATATTTTGCAGGCGCGTGGTATACTGTGGCTCATCTAGGCGCGGAAAATGAGCACCAATCTCAGTTGCCACAATGTCATCTCGCGAGATACCAGTCCACTTTTCCAGACAACTGTTCCAAAAGAGCACCACACCGTCAGCCCGCAGCACAAATATTCCCACAGGGACGTAATCAACCACGCCGAATCTCTCTGCCGCCCACGCGATTTCATTCTTGAGCATCTCGCAACCCCTCTTTAAGCGCGTTGATAGCGGCTAACAGCGCGTCGAACGAACCTATTTCGAAAAGTAAAATAATATCCCCCTCAATTTTGAATTGCTCAATCTTGAAATGAGTCCGCGCCAACAAAATTGTATCAATAGGCTCCGCTGTCTGCGGCGTCAATAAATTCTCCAGAGTATCTTCCATATAAACGGGAAGCCCATAGCTAATGCGCCGCTTGATTATATTGCCAATCGACCCCATCACCCCATTTAATACGATGTTACCTACTTCCGTCAACGCGCCCACTCTAATCGCGTCGAGGTCATTCCTACCGCGCTCATCACCGGTGACTACATCGACGAGCTTAGTCGCGCTGTCAGGGGGAAAAACCAGCGACGCGCTTCCCCCAAACGGACCGCCGAATACCATACGCACCGCGGTGAGCCGCTCTGCAATCTCCTCTTTCAACATGTTACCTTTCAGTTCTGAGGGTGAGAATATCTCAACATGGGGAACTTTCAGACTAACGTGGGTATGGAGCATTTGATGCAATGACCCCGCGGCGCGGCCCACCCCGATGTTAATCAGTTCCTTCAAAGCATCAACCTGATAATCAGTTACTTTCACCAAGTCGCCTCCTTTGGGTTATCGAGAACCTGATTGACCAATTCGCGTAACTTGTTCCCCTTAATCGGTTTGTGAACAACCATCGTTGCTCCGCGTTTCAAACATTCCTCTCGCGTGCTCTCTTGAATATCCGCGGTCAGCATAATCACCGGAATGTTCAGCCCGCGATGTTCTAAACTTGCCAGTACATCTAAACCATCCATTTGTGGCATTATAATATCCAACAAAATGCAATCAATTTCGTGCATCCCTAATATCTCTAGCACTCCATGACCATTGCTCGCCTCGAAGATGGTATGCCCATCCAGCTTCAAGAAGTAACGGATGTTATCGCGCTGGAATATAGAATCGTCTGCTACTAAGATATTTGCCATTATCTCCCCCTGAAAGAACTCAACATAACCATACAGGACTTACGCAAATTCACAATAATTTCACCGCAGAGAGCGCGGAGGTCGCGGAGTTTTCTTATAGAACTAATCTTTCTACTGTTATACGCAGTCAGCGGTGAAATTATTTCGAACTTGATAAGTAGGGCAGGTTTCATACCTGCCATTGCTGTCTATGGAACGGCGGCTAAGAAAGCCGCCCTACGC
>CAZSIG010000114.1:4363-9413 GCA_964606195.1 uncultured Anaerolineales bacterium | reverse complement strand
ACGCAAAATCGCACTACAATTTACCGTAGAGCGCGTCCCCGTGCGGGGATAAACGGCGGACGCGGAGATTTCTTAAAGGAATAATTTTGCCTCCCATATATGCGTTCATATCCCGTCATTTAAGGTCATATCTTTTCAGTAGGTAAAAACTATAGCCCGAACTCTGCGCTCTCCGCGTGCTCGGCGGTAAAAATACTCCGAAGTTATGTAAGTCCTACAAATAGTTATTCGCGTAACCCAGCGCTTCACGTTTTATGCCTTAGTCTCATGTTGTAGGTTGCTTTCTCACCGACCTGTTAATCGGTAACAATACTGTAAACGTCGTTCCCTCTCCAATAGTGCTATCTACTAAAATTCTTCCGCCCATCTGCGTAACTATCTGCGAGCACGCGGATAGTCCTAACCCCGTTCCGCCGCGATTACCTTTAGTCGTATAAAAAGATATCCAAATTCGATCCAAATCTTCAGGGGCGATACCGCAACCGGTATCAGTCACTCGCGCCGCGATAAAAGAATCATCGACCTGTTCCACCTCAAGGGAGATATGTTTTGTAACGGAATCATCCATCGCTTCCAGCGCGTTTTTAAGCAGATTAGTGAACACTCGCCCCAATTGGGCGCGGTCAGCGATAACCTCGGGGATATCCGAAGCGTATCGTCTGGTTACCATGTCCTGCGGAATCGCCAATGAGAACACCTCCTTGTCCAAAACCTCACATACGTCCAGTGACGCTAAATTCTGCTCGCGCACGGGACCGATCATGTCCTCTTTTATATCCAGTATCGTCTTGGCGCTTAACTCTATAATATCCAGGTCTTCCCAGATGGAATCGATGCTCAGGAAACGGCGCAATCGCTTCAGAGGGATATTCTCTAGTTCTTCGAGAACTTGTGAATTCGCGATTCCCTTTTTCCCCAGTGAATCCGCCGCTTCACGTAACATTTGAGCGAAGGGATGATTCTGTAACTCCGCGGGGGATTGTGATAAGAGTGCGTCCGCCATGAGAATATATTTTTCCACATCCTCTCGCGTTCGTTTGATGCACGCGGGGATGGGCGCGGCTTTGTTTCCCACCCAGTGTATCGTCTCCCCCGTCGTGGTGGCAATAGCTTCAAAGGTCTTAGAACGCAAAATCTGCTCATGGGCGCGTTCCAGATCTAACAACAACCGCGCATTATTCAGTGCGATCGCTAGTTGATCTGCCATCACCTGTAGCGAGGTGATGGCATCGTCATCGAATGGCTTTCCCCCCGCGTTCTGTATCGCCAACGCGCCGATTACTTCATCACCGATAATCAGGGGTAACGCCATCTCGGAACGTCCCCGCACCATTCCGTCGGTAGAAGCCAAGTCTCGTGTCGTTCGCGCGGCGCGGTCGATAATCGCTTTGCCAACGAGTGAATTCTCTCCGATCGTTATCCTATTCCAGTCTTCCCTTCCCCACGCGGGAGGCGGGAAGTTAGGTTTGCTGCGCCCCGCCCTACGCACGGCTGCCTGCTTATCCTCATTCAACAAAAAAATGACGACATGGTGAAAACCATACACCTCATAGATGATGTCCACCGTCCGTTCCAGAAGCTCATCGAGGTCGAGAATAGAAGTTACCGCGCGACCTACCTGTGCCGCGGCTTCGAGTAATATGGCGCGGCGCTCTGTTTGTTCCAACAGACGTAAGTTTTGCTTGTTCAGTTCCTCGTTCCGTGCCAGTGCTGCGGTTAATTCGCGTACCTTCTCTTCAAGATGGTTGACCAACTTTTCGTGATATTCGCGTCCGTAGGTTTGTTGTTCTTCCTTCGAGAGAGTTTCCTGTTTCCCTCCCAGAAAAGATTCAATTTGTTGTTCGATCTCGTCTAGATCGACAGGCTTGGAAAGATAACCATCACACCCCGCGGCAAGGGCGCGCTCGCGGGCACCGGAAGAGGTATCCGCGGTGAGGGCGATGATCGGTACATCGGGGAGAAATGATTTGAGTCTAGTAGTGATCTCATGTCCATCCATGTGGGGGAGGTTTATATCCATCAGGATGAGGTCGGGAGATTCAGCGCGCGCGATTTCAATGCCCTTCAAGCCATCCTCTGCCTCAAAGAACTCGTAACGTCGTCCTAAAACGCGGCGCATTAACATGCGCGAATCGGGGGTATCTTCCACGTATAGAATCTTACGCACAATTGCCTCCGTCAAGTTCGTCGCGAACCTTACTCTTGAGCAATTATATCCCGTTTATTCAACATTGTCAATCACACATTTTTCCTATTTGAGCCTTATGCTAGTTCCAATTTGACAAGCTACACTAAGTGTCTAATCCGAAGCCATTTGTGCTTTTACATATTATAAGGTAAAATAACTTACTGAAAGTCAAATCAGTGGTCTCCGACTTGATGTACCTACCGGCGAGGTTGCCTATGGACACCGAGCGATAGGGTATGGCTGGAAACGGCTGTGCCTCCCGCGTTTGGAAAGGAGATGACCCGTTGAAGTGAAAAACTACGCGGTGTCTCTTTTCGAGACACCGCTTTTAATTTGATAATATTATCACAAAGGAGAGAATTATGGGATTAGTACAAGACAAAACGGGGCGTCTGCACATCGAAACGCGGCTCATGGCAGAGTCGTTGATGGACAAGAACCTGCTGCGAAGCACCGATGCGGACCAAGTTTTCCGCCCCTTGCCCAATCTCAACGTCGTCAAATTGGGCGGACAGAGCATCATGGACCGCGGCGCTAAGGTGGTATTGCCGCTAGTCGAGGAACTCGTCGCGGCGCGAGAAAACCATCAACTGTTAGTCGTCACCGGTGGCGGCACACGCAGCCGCCACGCCTATGCGATTGCCCTCGACTTGGGTATGCCCACCGGTATCCTCGCCAAACTAGGCGAGAGCATCAGCGAGCAAAACGCGCTGATGTTATCTATCCTACTCGCGCCGCACGGCGGCATCAAAATCGGGCACGACGACGTGGTGAAACTCCCCGCGTATCTCGACATCGGCATGATTCCGGTCATGCACGCCATGCCCCCCTACGGACTATGGGAAGAGCCCGCGGAGCACGGCAGAATTCCACCCCATCGCACCGACGCGGGGACATTTCTCACCGCCGAAGTCATCGGCGCGAAAAGTTGTATCTTAGTCAAAGACGAACGCGGTTTATTCACCGCGGACCCGAAAAAAGACCCCAGCGCGGAGTTCATCTCCGAGATTGAGGTAGCCGAACTATTAAACCGCGACCTGACAGACCTCGCGGTGGAGCGCACGATGCTACGCGCCCTAGCCAAAGCCCGCAGCGTCCGCGAAGTGCTAATTGTCAACGGGCGCGAGCCGGGCAGCCTGACCAGAGCACTAGAGGGAGAAAATCCAGGCACGCGCATTTATAAAGAGTAAAACGTAAAGAATATAAACTGGTTACGCGATATTTTTCACATGCTATATATCACGTTTCACGTTTTACGCATCACGTTTCACTTCAAACGTGCCCCCTTCGACTCGTAGCGCGTACCCTTCAGTCAGCGCCAATGCGACTTGTCGCCGCGCCCGCGTCACCATGCGCTGAAAAGTGGAACGTGAAACGCCCATGCACGCGGCAGCTTCGGCTTGCGTCAACCCTTCCAAATCTGCTAGACGCAGAGCTTCCAGCTCCTCGTGCAGCAACTTGACGATGTTCAGGTCATTCAGTGGCACGCCCGCCGGTTTATAAATAGTTTTATCAGGAATTCGCGATACAGTTCGTCTCTTGCGCGGACGCGGCATCGAGCTAATCCCTATTTCTCTTGCGGCGGTGTCGTTTACCCTCACCGCGTTCACTCTCGCTATCTTCGGCATGTTCGCCGCGCGGCAGGTAGACAATCTCTGCATCAATTGCCGCCGCGATTTTCTCTAGCTCTGCACGCCGCACTCGCGGTTTATAAACTTTCAACTTCGTGCCCTCACTAGCCACAATCGCGAAGCGCGGTCGTCCCGCCCCCTGATTGACGTGACGGCGATAACGTACAAAAATCTTGCTCATAAGTATTCTCCTTTCGACATAAACTACGTAGGGCAGGTTTCTTACCTGCCGTCTTGCTAAAATACAAGATAGATTAGGGCGCAACCACACATTGCGCCCTATGATATGGTCTATTACACTCAACGCGTATAATAGATACTCATTTTGGGCATATGCCCAAAACTATTATACACTATATGGAGAGGTTTGTCAAACCTATGTTTTTTATCGGATTAGATGATACAGATAACCTAGAATCTCGCGGCACGGGGCATCTGGCGCGAGAAATTGCCGCCGCGTTGGCTGTCGATTACCAAGTACAGGGGGTAACGCGCCACCAACTGCTGTTTGACTCTCGCGTGCCCATGACCAAGAAAAACAGTTGTGCCACGATAGTACTGAACGGCACCGGCAGTTATGACCATACCGCGCTGTTAGAGCGCGTTCGCGTATTGATGCTAAGCGATTTCCACCCCGGTAGCGACCCTGGCTTGTGCGTAACTCGCATCGTCCCCACCGCGATTACCGCGTTCGGTCGCCGCGCCCAACGCGAGTTAGTCACGCAGGCTGAAGCGCGAGAATTGGCGGTAAAACATAATATCTCGTTGCTAGGACTCGGTGGTGACGAAGACGGCGTCATCGGCGCGCTGGCGGCGGTCGGATTAGCCGCGCCCGGCGCGGATGGACGTTACGTATTAGTGGGACGCTCACGCGAACTGACCGGCTTGCAGCCAGTCTCCGCGGTATTAGCCGCCGGCGTCTCCGCGGTGCGAACGCTCGATGGTCAAACTGTAACAACAGGTTTAATCCAAACCGACAAGCTGAGACCGGCGCGGCGCGGTGGCGAGCCTATCCTATTCGTCGAGCACAATGGCGACCATTGGCTACCGCTCAAACTAGACTGAACACTGAATGCACCGGCTGGAGTAGGGCAGGTTTCTTACCTGCCGCTTACGTGGCTGACGAGGAACGGCGGCTAGGGAAAGCCGCCCTACGCGGATTTGTGGAGTAGGGCAGGTGCGCGTAGCCTACCCGAAGGGGTATTCCCTACCTGCCATAAAACGGCGGCTA
>CAZSIG010000114.1:0-4263 GCA_964606195.1 uncultured Anaerolineales bacterium | reverse complement strand
GGAAAGCCGCCCTACGGAAAACATATCAGTGCCCTCAGAGCCTTCAGTGCCTCAGTGTTTCCAATTACCTATGAACATCATACAAACCGAAAAAGTCGCGTATCGCTACCCACAAAACAATCACGGCATGACGCCGCTCTCGCTCGCTATCCAGCCGGGAGAATTGGTGCTCATCAGCGGCGCGTCGGGCTGTGGCAAGAGTACGCTGGCGCGGTGTCTCACCGGACTTATCCCGCACCTCTATCACGGCGAATTGACCGGCGAGATATGGTTAGATGGAGAGAAAACCATCGACACTCCCTTATGGCGATTGGCGGAGCGCGTCGGGCTGGTCTTTCAAAATCCCGCGTTGCAAATGCTCGGCACTTCAGTCGAGGAGGAGATTATCTTCGGTTTAGAAAATCTTGGCTTATCGCCCGCCGCGATTAGCGAACGGCTGGAAGCCACCCTGACGCGCTTCGGATTACAAGAACTACGCGGTCGCGCTCCACAAACCCTATCGGGCGGCGAACAGCAGAAGTTAGCTCTGGCAGCCATCACCGCGCGGCAGCCACCGGTGCTGGTGCTCGACGAGCCGCTCTCGATGCTAGATGTCACCGCCGCGACCGATTTAGTCGCGCACTTGTCAAAACTAGCACAATCGGGTACTGCGGTGATAGTCTGCGAACACCGCGCCGAATATCTCAGCCAGATTGCGGGATTGCGAACTATCGAGCTTGATTCTAGCAAAACGGTAACTGCCGTACCCTTTATGGACGCGCCTAACCCGCAGGCTAATGCCCGCGACGACTTCCGTCTGGAAGTTTCGGATTTGAACGTCAAACTAGGCAACCGCGTCATATTGCAAGTCCTAAACTTCACGGCGGAGAGTGGACGGGTCATTGCGATAGTCGGGCGCAACGGCGTGGGCAAAACGACTTTGCTTCGCGCCCTCGCGGGTTTGCAAAGATACAGTGGCGCGGTGCGCGTGAACGGCGGACGCCCGGATTTGGGCATGGTGTTCCAAAACGCGGATTTACAGCTTTTCAACGCCAGCGTTCGCGACGAGATTCTCTATCGCGTCGTCAATCCCGATATGCGCCGCTACGATTGGCTGCTGGAAATTCTGGGACTAACGCGCTACGAAGATGTGCCGCCGTTGCTGCTGAGTGAGGGCGAGAAGAAGCGCGTCGCCCTGGCGACGGTGCTGATGCGTGAACCGCGTCATGGCATATTGCTGGACGAACCCGCGCTGGGGCAAGACGCGGCGCACAAGGAGATATTGACTCGCCTCGCCCGCGCGCTGGCTGACATGGGACAGCTAGTGATTATGACCACCCACGATTTGATGCTGGCGGCGCGCGCCGACCGTCTGATGCTGCTCGGCACGCACGGCTTTGTAGCCGACGGCGCCGCGCCCGAAATCATGCGAAATGACGCGACGTGGGCGCAGTTAGGTTTGGTGATTCCCAATTGGTTGCGCGCAAGTTTCAAGGACAATGCCGCCCGCCTTGTGCGGGCGGATTCAGAGGACAACCGCGTATGATTAGATTAGGCACCGCAGGACGCGCGCGAAATTTGGCATTGGTGGAACACTCACCGCTGCGCCGCGCCGACCCGCGCACCAAACTCGCGCTGAGCCTATGCGCGTCGCTGGCGGTAATGCTGCCATTGGAGCGGATAATCGCGTTCATGGCTATCTACGTAGTGCTGCTCTTATGGGCGCGGCTTTTCTCAGAGGCGGCGCGGCAGGTCTGGCGGCTCAAGTGGGTGCTCATTCCGCTCTTCTTGCTCGATTGGTGGCTAATATCGCTGGACTTAGCCATCATCATCACCATGCGCCTAATACTACTCGCGGGGGCATTTGCGCTGTTCTTCTCCACCACCACGCCGGGCGAACTCTGCCTCGCCCTAGAATGGCTTCGCGTACCCTATCGCTATGCTTTCAGTGTGAGCCTCGCGTTTCAGAGCATCGGGCTGCTCGACGCGGAATGGCGCGCCATTCTCGAAGCTCAGCGCGCCCGCGGTGCGTGGACGGACAAATCGGGATGGCGTAAATTGCTGGAACAGGTGCGCAACATGGTCGCGCTGACTGTGCCCGCGATAGTATTGACCACCAAGCGCGCCTGGTCGATGACCGAAGCGGCTTATGCGCGCGGTTTCGACTCGCCGCGCCGCCGTCCTTATCATAAACTGTCTATGACGCGGTTAGATTGGCTTTTGTTGACGGGCGCGGTTTTCGTTAGTATAGTTTTGGTACTTTGGAAATAGAGACGCTATGGGGATAGCGTCTCGGAACTTCAATAATCAACAGGGTGCAATCCCTATTGCGCTAATTCTTTCAATAATCAACAGGGCGCAATCCCCATTGCGCCAATTCATTCTTCGGAGGGAAAATATGTCACAAAATTCGCGAATTATTATTGCAGTCGTTATTTTGGTTTTGCTAATCGGCATTGTATTAGGGGTAGATGCCTTTCGCCGCGCACAGAGCACCGCGCCGACCGTCGCGGGCGAACCGACGCTAGTTCCCGGCGGTATCCCCATTTACGTGAATGGAAAATTAGTTGGCAGTTTCACTCCCGCCGACTTAGAGCAACTAGAGGAAGTGAGCTTCGTCGACGCGGAGGATGGCAAAACGCAGGAGGGGTGGATGCTGCGCGATGTGCTCATGCTACACGTCGATAAGAAACAGCTAACGGACGAATCCACCATCACCGTGATTAGTTACAGCCGTAACAAATCGGCGCGGTTGAGCTGGGCGGAGGTGAACGACGCGAAGAACATGGTCATGTTCGACCTCTCCGGACGCGGCACGCTCAAGCTGGTTTCGCTGTTGGAGAAACTGGATGTTCGAGATGAGTGGGTACAGGATGTTGAGAAAATCGAGATTGTGAGGTAAAGAGGTGAAACGTGAAACGTGAGCAATATCGCGCAATCCATGTATTTTCTTCACGCATCTCGTTTCACGTTTTATCTCGATAAGGAGGCTAGTGACTATGAAAAAACGATACTTTTCTACTTTTCAACTGATTTTATTGGCGTTGTTCGCCGCGCTGGTCGTGGTGGCGAAAATCGCGCTGCGCACGCCGCTGCAAATGCCGGGACATTCGGGCATATTCTGGATGGCCATCATCATCGTCGCGGCGGGCGTCGTGCCGAAACGCGGCGCGGCGAGTTTGGTCGGCTTGACCTCCGGCATCCTCGCGGGATTCTTAGGCATGGGCGATTTCGGCGCGCTGAACACGCTTTTGTCATATACAATGGTGGGCGTCGGCACAGACCTCGCGCTGTGGCTGCTGCGCAATCCCGAAAATGTGGTCGTAGCCGCGCTGGCGGCGACTTTGGGGCACTTGTGCAAATTTCTGGTCAAATGGATATTCGGCATCGTGGCGGGCGCGCCGGTCGGCTTCGTCGCGCTGGGACTACTTCGCGCGGTGCTGGGCTACATCATCTTCGGCGCGATTGGCGGCGTGCTCGGCGCGTTGACACTTGCCGCGCTGCGCCGCGCCGGATTTTTCGCGTATCTGGCAGAGAAGCGATAGAGAGACCTGACAGGTTTCGGAAAACCTGTCAGGTCTGGTAAATAGAGGAAGGGAAACGAGTCATTAACGAGATAATTGAAGGACTAATCCAAGCCATACATCTGATTACCACCGGCGACTCCGCGCTGTTCGAGGTCGTCATATTATCGCTGCAAGTATCGGGCATCGCGCTGCTGTTCAGTTGCCTGATTGGGATTCCATTGGGCGCGGTGATGGGGCTGAGTCGCTTCGTCGGGCGGCGCGTAATCATCGCGCTGCTCTACACCGGCATGGGCTTTCCGCCGGTCGTGGTCGGACTTTTCGTTTACCTGATGCTCTCGCGCAGCGGTCCGTTGGGCAATCTGGACTGGGAGTTGATGCCCACCCTATTCACGCCGGGCGCGATGATTATCGCGCAAAGCATCATCTCCTTCCCATTAGTCGCGGGTTTCACGATGGCGGCGGTCATGGGCGTAGACCCGAACTTGCGCCGCCAGGTACAATCGCTCGGCGCGACGCGGTGGCAGACGGCGTTGACCGTCCTGGCGGAGGCGCGCGTGGGCGTAGTTGTCTCCATCATCGCGGGCTTCGGCAGCATCATCTCCGAAGTGGGCGCAGTGATGCTGGTGGGCGGCAACATCGAGGGGAGAACCCGCGTGTTGACCACCGCGATTGTGCTGGAGACGCGCAAGGGTAATTTCAATCTAGCGATGGCGTTGGGCATCGTACTCTTGGGTTTATCTTTTTTCACAAATTTGGC
>CAZSIG010000113.1:1378-9440 GCA_964606195.1 uncultured Anaerolineales bacterium | reverse complement strand
CTACTCAACTCGAAAATGAGCTTCAAGTTGGGGCAGGTCAACCTCGTCTAGTACAAGATTCACGCGGCTGTCGAGCGGCAAGTCCTCGCGAGAATGAACTAGCATCTCCAAACCCAATTCAGGGATGAGCACGCGGCTGCCAGAATTGCGTTTTTCCACCACCACTCCCTCACCGCGCCAATCGGGATGGCGCAGCAGATAAACCAGCGTCCAATGTTTATCCGAAAGTCGCTCGACGTACCGCACATTGCCCGCGACCGCCTCAGTCGCGCCGACGCGCTCCATAATCTCCTGAGTTCCCAACATCTCCGCGCCGCGCAAGTATGCCCTGAGTTGCTGATGAACCACCAAATCAAGGTAGCGGCGCAGGGGGCTGGTCGCCTGCACGTAGCCGTCAAGTCCCACCCCCGCGTGAAGCGCGGGCGTGTTGCTGTATTGGCTGCGGCGGAGAGTACGCCGCAGCGCGACCATCTCCGCCAAAGTTTCGGGTTGCTTTTCCATCGAGGAAGGCTCTTGCGTGGTGAAGGGAATGGGAATAGTGTATTCGAGGGCGAACCGCGCCACCGCCTCGCCGACCATGAGCATCGCCTCTTGTACCAACATTCGGCTTTTGAGGGGATGAATCGGACGCAGCGCGATTTCACCGTCACGAAGCATTATCTTCACTTCGGGAAGTTCGATGAAAACCGCGCCATTAGCGCGGCGGCGCTCGCAGTAAATCTCAGCCAGACGGTAGAATTGTTTGAACGGTTCTTCCTCTAATCTCGTTTCCACCTCATTGTAGGTCAAGCGCGTGACGCGTACCCAGCTTGGTGCCATGTCCAAGTCTACAATCTGCCCCGCGTCGTCCAACTCCAACGCGAACGACAGCGCGGGCGAAAGTTCAGTCAAACCCAACCCCAGCTTATCCGCCGCGATTTCGGGAAGCATCTGTACGACGCGCTCCGGCATGTGAATGCTGGCGACGCGCGCCCGCGCTTCCAAGTCGATTTTGCTGTCGGGCGGTATCAGCGCGGCGGGGTCGGCTATGTGCACCCAGAGCCGATTACCATCGAGGCTGAGGGCGTCATCTGGTGTAGCAGTCTCATCATCGTCTATGGCGAACGCGGCGAGATGCGTCAGGTCTACGCGCCGCTCATCGGGCAATTCGGGCAGCTCCAGTGCGACGGGGGCGGTGTTCAATTCGAGACGCCGAGGATATGGATTGACCGTCTCGTCCCAATAACCCAGTTTGAGTAGCAGAGCATGGGCGTTTTCGGGGGTCTGGCTATGCCCCAGTTCGCGCAGCACGCGGCTATGGTCATGTTGCTTGAGCGCGAGGGCTTCCACATCGCTGAGATAGCGCTCATCTTGCGGGACGATTTGTCCGGCGCGAACGCGGGTTATGAAATCTTCCCACGCGCGTTTTTCGGCGGCGGCAGCCTCGCGGGCAGCGCGTTCCTCTTCGACCTCCTCCGATGTGCAGACTATTACTTCATCGGGCGCGCCGCGAAAATAGAGTCCATCATCCACTAACTGCCAAGTTGCCCAGGCGGTGGATGGAGTGTGTTCGCCGTAGATGAGTTCCGCTAACTCCGTCAGCGTAACACGGCTACCCGCGAGAAGCTCCCACGCGACCTCAACTTCGTCCTCGCACGGTTGCAAATCTGTCAGACTCTGAATAGGCCCGACATGAAGCATCGCGACATCCTTCGGGCGCACCTTCGCCAAATCGCCATTCTGCAGTTCGATTTCTATTTTTTTATTGACCTGCACGACGCGGGCGGGGCGGTTTTTGTAGAGTACTAGATTACCGGCGGACAAATTTCCCATGTTTCTACCTCGATTGCTATTTTCAGTATATACGCGAGGTAATCTTATCATTTTTTCTGTAGATGTTCAAATCAGTTCTCTGGAAGAAGGGTAACTAACCACAGAGGCACGAAGAACGCGGAGCTATACTAAGGATCGTGAATTAAATAACTTACTCACTTGGCGCGGTTAGCGCAGGCGTAAAGCCTGCGGCTACATTGTAGGCGCACCCTTTATGGGTGCGCTTAGAGGGCAATGAACGCGTATGAACGCTATTAACGAGCCTCTCCTAGCGCGTGCTAGATCCAAACCGCGCAAGTTATTTAATTCTCATTCCTAACGTTAATCACGCTCATTGACAGATAATAGGACTTATTGTCGCTCATCCCTGTGCTCTCGGTGGCTCAGTGGTAAAGTTTTGGCGCGTGATTGTGTAATCCTGTCCAATAAAGTCTAGGATACTCTTGGCTTTCCCGGCACGACCACCGCGACTACCGCCGTCGTCGCGACGTAGATTATCGCTACCGCTACAAAGACCGCTGACAATCCAAAACTCGCCGCGACGGTCGCCCCAATCAGCGGCGCAACCGCGTTGGCAATCGATACCATCGTCGTATCCAGCCCGTAGACCGCGCCGAATCGCCCCTTGGGAGCTAACGCGGCTTGCATCGCGCTCACCGCGGTCAGTGTACCACCCATCGTCACCCCGCCAAGCACGCGCAATATCAACAGTTGGTAAGGAAAATTCACTCGCGCCAGCAAGAAATAAATCACCACCGCCGCCGCGCTGCACCCTAACAGGATACGCCGATAGCCGATGCGGTCGCTGAAGCGTCCCAGTACTACCGCCGCCACCGCGCTCGTCGCCGCCGCGCCCCCCTCGATGATGCCGGTGAGCGAAGCTACTTTCGTTCCCACAGGCGCGATCTCCTGCACGAAGAGCGGTAGCATCGGCGTGACCGTCCGCATTCCGATGCGCGTCAAGACGCGCACCCCGAAGACAACCATCAACGCCCTTGTGCGTAATACCATTACTATTCCAGCCCAGAGACGCGTTCGCCCTTTTTCGTGCACCTCTGGTGAGACGAATTCCTCGCGCACTAACAACAGCACCGCTACTCCCGAAATTCCTAATAGCGCGCCGGTGACCCAGAACGTGGCGCGGTAGCCGAACTGGTCTGCCACTAAGCCGCCCAACATGGGCCCCACCGACGCGCCGAGATATATCGCCATCTGTAGTATCCCCAGCGCGTAGCCGCGCCGTTCGCTCGGCGTGCCGCTCACTACCAGTGTCGTTGCCGCGGCGATGGTCCCCGTCAACGCGCCTTGCACCATGCGCAATCCCGCCAGTTGGTATACGTTATGGGTGAACCCCATTAGCCCGATGACCACCGCGCCGCCGAACATCGCCCGCTCCACCATGATTTTGCGCCCGTAACGATCTGCCAATGAACCCCACAGCGGCGCGAAAATCGCCATCGTCACCGCCTGCGCGGTAATCACCAAGCCAGACCAAAATTTCACCGCGTTCGGCTCCGTCACGCCCAAATCTTGTACGTAGTAGGGCAAAAATGGCATGAACACCGTGAACCCCAGCACCGCCACCAACTCCGCCACCGACATGACCGCGAGGTTGCGCTGCCAGTTCTCGTTTATTCGCAATCTTTTGATGTTCGCGACCAAAGCCTTACCGCGCTCTCTCATATTCTGCATAGTATTGCCAAGTTTACCACAAATGGCGCGGAAAAGGAAAAGGGGGCGCGGTGTGAGCTTGCATTATAACAATAACCCGTGTACAATCAAGACAGAATTTTCGCAACTTCGGTGTATTTTTACCGCCGAGAACGCGAAGAGCGCAGAGGTTGCTGATTAATTCCTTAGCGCGCCGCGGATATGCCCTCTTGTGAACCTTTATGGCTGTTTATGCAAGTAAAAAGATTTTTTTCTTCCTACTTCTTCGCGTCTATCGTTTGTCCCCGCACGGGAATGTTCTCTGCGGTGAAATTATTGTGAATTTGTGTAAATCCTAATTGATTTATGGAGGTGTGACGAAGATGAGCAAACAAAAAGATAAATTCATGTTGTTACTTGTGATAATGATATTGTTGCTGAGCAGCAAATGTAGTGCTCCAACTTCTGAATTAGTTACAAAAGAGGTACCGAGAGTTGTCAAAGAAACTGTTGTAGTAGAAAAAGAAATTGTCGCGACTGTTGAGGTGGTAGAGCAAGAGGTAGTTGCTGAGGAACAAGCTGTTCTAAGTACCCCCGCAGCCATGGATTATCCAGCTCCAGCAGTGTATTCTGACCGCGAGGAGCAAGTAGCCTCAGGCATCGCCGCGCCGAGTTTTGGACGCAAGATTATCAAGAACGCGAAACTAGATTTACTAGTCGCTAGTACCGACGTGGCGGTAGATCGTATCACGGGTATCATCATTGACCATCGCGGTTATATTCTCAGTACCACAGTTTGGTACGACGATGCGGGTTACAAGGAAGCTACAATTACTTTAGGCGTACCGGTTGATTCTTTCGAGGAGGTGTTGCGCCGATTGCGCGATATAGCTATCCAAGTTCAGAATGAAACGGCATCCGGACAAGATGTGACTGACCAGTATGTAGACTTAGAATCGCAACTGCGTAATCTCGAAGCTACTGAAGCGCGGGTTCGTGAATTTTTGAATAAAGCTGAAACGGTAGAGGAAGCTTTGCGAGTCAATCAGGAATTGAGCGAAATCGAGCGGCAAATTGAGGAGATTAAAGGGCAGATGAATTATCTCAAAGACCGCGCGGCTTTCTCCACCATTACGGTTAATCTCTTTCCACAACGTCCTACCCCTACGACCACCGCGACGCCAACGGTCACAGCCACGCCGACCGCGACGCCGACTTCTACCCCCTGGCGACCAGGTGATACTTTCCAGCAAGCATCAGGAACATTAAATCGTCTTTTCATATTTTTGGCAGATACTCTTATCTGGCTTGTAGTACTTGCTACACCTTTCGTACTCCCTGTTCTCGTCCTTATCTTGATAATCGTTCAATGGCAAAACCGCCGGCGCGTTCAAAAACAGAGAATGAAAAGTAAGCAGGAAGATGAAAAAACGACGCCCGAAGAACCGCGCACCGCTGAGTAAAAAAGGAATTAGTTATTTATGGAAAGAACGGTCCCCAATACCGGAAGTGAAGAGATAGAACTTTATATGCGCACTTACTATTCATTGCTGCGCACCACCGACGAAGTGCAGATTCAAAGCTTGGTCGAGACACATCAGGGCATGGACTCGTTGCTGCATATCAAAGCGGGCGAGGAAGCACTTGATGTCTCCGCGTTTATATACAGTTCATTACGTTTACCTACCTGTATTCGCCAAACGCGCCTGGTGGTGATGGGGCAGTCTGAGGGCGTTTTTGACCAGCGCGGTTTTCCCCACGTTGAGCGATGGCAATCCGTCTCCGCGCGCGGTAGACGGCGGCGCGTCTTCTTCGATGGGGAGGAGACGTTAGCGGTCTACATCGCCAGCGTATCCGACATCGACGACCTCGTGCCGATATTGACCGCGTTTCAAATCGAGTGGAACAAAATGCACTTTCGACTGCGAAGTTCTTCAGTGTTCGCTGATTTGGAGACTTGTGTCGCGCAAGAGCGACCCTTAAATGATTATACTTGCTCATTAGTCGCGGAGACTTTGGGCATTTACCAAGATGAACTGGCGCAACTGCGCGAAATCTGGGGTGATGAATTCATCTCACTGATGTACGACATCGGACGCGGGCGCAAATTGATGGCTATTCGCACATTAAACAGCTCTTGGAGCGAATACCGCCGCGCCACGCAACGCTGGTGGGAGGACATCGTGGCACATGCCCCCGTCGATTTGGACGAACGCCCGGTCTATTTCATCTCCAGCAATACCCACAGCGTCACGAACATGCTCTCCGGCTTCGCGCTGCGCCGCGCAGATGAGTTGATTCAGTATTTGCACGACTGCGGCGACTCCGAACTACAGGCGGAGTATCTGGATATACAAGCCCGCGAAGTACCGAGTAGCCGCGAGAATTTCTTGTATTACATGTTGAAAAAATACCTCGATGCCCCCGCAGGTAAAACCGCGTGGGATGAACGCCACGCGGCGGAGGTAGCCAGCGGCATCACGCACGTGGAAAGTCACCACGTCTTTGACGTCGCCGCGCAGGTGATTGAACTTCGCTCGTTGCGATGTGATTGGCTAGATCCGCGCCTGCGCATTCCCGAAATAGAGTGCATCAACCAGAGCGACGCGATTATTCTCAACATCGACTATCCCCTCGGCATGGGCGCGTATCACATCCTCTCGCAAATCACTTCTCGCGTGGAGAACTTCGCGGGGGTATATATTCTGGGCAAAGCTGCCAGCCTCAACGGCAGCGTCGGTGATATTATGATTCCTAACGTGGTGCACGATGAGCACTCGCAAAATACTTATCTATTCAACAACCTCTTCACCGCCGGGCATGTTCGTCCCCATCTGGTCTACGGTACGGTGCTTGACAATCAGAAAGCGATTACCGTACGCGGCACATTTTTGCAAAATCAGCGTTATATGGGCGTTTTCTACCGCGAGGGCTACACCGACATCGAGATGGAAGCGGGGCCCTATCTCTCCGCGGTGTACGAGGCGCTGCGCCCGCGCCGCTATCCCTTTGACGAAATCGTCAACCTCTATCCCGTCCCCTTCGATGTCGGCATAATCCACTACGTCTCTGACACCCCCATCAGCGAAGGGCAAAATCTCGGCGCGCAAAACCTCTCGTACTTCGGCATGGATCCCACCTACGCGGGCACTGTGGCTATCCTGCACCGTATTCTGAGTCAGGAATGTGCTAGCAGAAACGGCAGGTATCAGAAACCTGCCCTACTATAACCGCGTAGGGCAGCACTCTTAGCCGCCATTATTCGCCGCGGCAAAAACAACAGGTCGTGGAAACTTGTCCTGCTATAACTACGTAGGGCGGCTTTCTTAGCCGCCATTCCATATCATCATCAGTAAAAACGGCAGGTATCGGAAACCTGCCCTACTATAACCGCGTAAGGGCGGCACTTAGCCGCCATTATTCGCCACGGCAAAAACGGCAGGTATCGGAAACCTGTCCTACTATGACCGCGTAAGGGCGGCACTTAGCCGCCAATTGTAAAGGAGGATACGATGTTTTGTCCAAAATGTTCGAGAGCTAATGTAGTGGATGCCGAATGGTGCGCAGACTGTGGCGCGGAGGTGGGCTACTTTCGCGACCGCGTCTTCATCGGCAGCCAGTTTATATTCGTAGATGCCGACGCGGCGCGCCCTATCGCGCTGCAAGTTGACGACGCGATGCGTACCTATCACGATAAAACCATCATCTCGCGCCATAAACACACTGTCAGCTTTGGCGATGAGCTTACCGCTGCTGCACCACCGAAAATACTCGCCCGCCGCCGAAAGCAATCGAAGAAACCCACCGCCCTCGCGCCTCTACCCGATCAGCCGAAGCTCCCCGCGCCGTCGCTAGATTTGATAACCATCGTCACCGACCGCAAAGTTTACAAGCCCGGCACCGCCGCAGACATCTTCATCATCGCGCCGGACGCGGCGAATACCACCGCGGAGCTAGAGATAAAAGTCGCGGGGCAAAAAGTGTACGAAGCGAAAGTGCCGCTCAATCGCGACGGTTTGGGGATGCACAAATACGAAGACATGAAAGAGGGCGAATATGCCGCGGTAGTTACTGTGGACGGGCGTTATGAGGATAACGCCCTAGAAAAATCGTCTGGTGATGGGCTATCCACCAGGGCGCAATCCCCATTGCGCCCTTCATCGCGCCGTATCACTGCCGATTGCACCTTCAGCGTCGCGGAATTCACCCTCTCGCCCCTCATCGCGGTTTTACAAGACCACGAATACGCCGACCGCCATCTTCGCTTCACCCTCAAGCTGCTGCTGCTGTCCGTACCATACACCGGCGAAGTCGAATTCGGCTTGCAATGCAAAGTTTGCGGCGACCGCGTCGTCGCGACGCAGACAGTACAAGCGCAGGATGGCATCGCGCGAGGCGACTTTGACCTATCGGGGCACGGCGGACCCTTCCATGTGCAAGTCACCACGCCCGACGGCAACACCGCGCTCGTCGCCTTCCCCGGCACCGGCGCGGTCGAGCGCGAACACATCAAAATCAACCCATTGGGCGCAACCGCGGAGATGGGCTTGTTACCCTGGCAAGATGTCGAGCCAGTGCGCGGTTTCTACATCGGGCGCGG
>CAZSIG010000113.1:0-1278 GCA_964606195.1 uncultured Anaerolineales bacterium | reverse complement strand
ATCACCGTAGGGGCGCAGCGTGATGCGCCCTTCACCCCCGCGTTCTGCTGGCTGCTGGTCTACGACGCGCGGCTAGAACATGAAAGTCCGGTGCCGAAACTGGCGAAACGCATTTACGAGAGCATTCGCAACGCGAGCAGCAATCTAAAGGCAGGCAACGCGCCGAGCGGGCGCGACAGCGTATGGGCGCCGCCGGACGATTTTGTAGAAGGTACATTTGGGCTGAGACGCAAATTCGGGGGACCTGCTGTACTGCGCAGTATGTCCAGCATGGATACTGCTATGATGCCGCCCCCCGCGCCTATGGGAATGGAGATAAAATCGATGGCGGCGGAAGCGGAAGCGATGCCGATGACCGGCGCGGTGGATACCGATGTGGAAACCGAGACGCTGGTAATGACCGTCGCGCCGACGCGCATGGAGTTTCCCGAACTGGTACACAGCGAATTGTTCTATCTGGAGGGGAGCGGGGCGCGTACGGTGAAGCTGGGGGACCAAATCGGCACCTGGCGCGCCCGCGCCTACGTCCTGCGCGGCGCGGATTATCGCGAACTGACTGCCGACATTCAAGCAGATAAGCCGATGTACGCGGAGCTAGATCTGCCCGCCATCGCCAGCGAGGGGGATGAGATTACCGCGGCGGTCAACTATTCCACGCGTGAACCTGCTGAACTGGTCATCGCCACCGCGCGGGGCGAGACGCGCACACAAGTTAGCGGCAGCGGTACGGAGCATTTCCCACTCACGGGACCGGGACGCATCGAGGCGCGCATCGAGAACGCTACCGGCGCGGATTGGACGGTGCGCGATGTCGCCTTTCCCGGCGTGCAGCGCGTCACCGCGTCGCGGCTGCTGATATTGGACAAAGGAGAGACGGCGCGGGGCGAGAAGGTGATGGTGTACGCCTCGATGGGGCAGGTACTCAAAGATACGATTACCGCGCTGATACACTATCCCTTCGGGTGAGCGGAGCAGACTTCGTCCGCCCTGTATGGGTTGGGGATAGCGTATCGTGGGATTTCCGAAGGTGTGGTCGAGGGGGATTTGGCGACGACGAACGGGCGCATTTTGGCGGGGCTGCAACGCCTGGCGACGTTCCAGTACCCCGATGGCATGTACGCGATTTGGTGCGGCGGAAACCCGAGCGTGGATATTACGTCGCGGGTGGCACACCGACTATTGGGGCTGCGCGGCTTGCCGTTCCCGATGGCGGAGGAGATGTTGGGCAAGGCGAAAACCGCGTTGTTGAATAAGAAACATAAGGATAACGCGCTGTTG
>CAZSIG010000112.1:0-9444 GCA_964606195.1 uncultured Anaerolineales bacterium | reverse complement strand
AAAACGTGAAACGTAATACACGTTTTCACGTTTTACGTTTCACCTCTTCACGCCTCACTCCCCAGATTGTTTTGCCTGTATCGGCGTCTCGTTGAGCACCAACCAATACAACGCCAATTGTCCAACCGCTTCGGCGAATTTTTTGAAATCCACCGGTTTGCGGATGTAGCTATTGGCACCCAGTTTGTAGCTCTCGACGATGTCGCGTTCCTCGTTCGATGAAGTGAGGACGACCACAGGGAGCAACTTCGTTCGCTCGTCGTCGCGCATCCGCTGTAATACTTCCAAGCCGTTTATCTTAGGCAATTGCAAGTCCAGCAAAATCAATTGTGGCATGAGACTCCCATCGCGGTCGGCGTACTCTCCGGTTGCGAAGAGATAATCCAGCGCCTCAACGCCATCATGTGCCACTACTACTTCGTTCGCCACTCTGTGCTTATCAAGCACGCGGCGAGTCAACATCTCATCATCAGGGTTATCTTCTATCAATAAAATCACCTTATTCTCCATATAGCATCTCCTTTTGTCTGGATAGTTATCTAAAGTGTAAAATAAAAAATCGCGCCGCGGTTCACCGCGCCTTCTGCCCATACGTATCCGCCATGTCGCTCGATAATGCGTTGCACGATAGCCAGTCCCATCCCGATTCCCTCAAATTCAGTCAAGCCATGTAAACGCTGAAAGGCTTTGAACAGTTTATCGGCGTAAGCCATCTCAAACCCTACCCCATTATCGCGTACGAAGTACCACCGCGTTATATCGGGCTGAATAGGCAACTTGTGCGAGATAACGCCGAACTCTATCGTGGCACGAGGTTGCGGCCGCGTGAACTTCCAGGCGTTATCGAGTAAATTCTCCATAAGCTCGCGCATCATTTGGGCATCTCCGTATACACGCACACCTTCGGCAATGATAAACTCCACCTGCCGCGTTGGCTCTTCTTGTTGCAAACTATCAGCAACTTCGCGCACTATCGCGCTGAGATCGACCGTCTCGCGGTGTATTTCGCGGCGCGCTACGCGGCTCAGGTGCAACAAATCATCGATCATCTGCGACATTCGTTGACTGGCGGCGCGCATCCGCTGAAGATAGTCTTGTCCGTGCTCATCTAGGTTATCCCCGAAATCCTCCCGTAGCGCCTGGCTGAATCCATCAACACTCCGCAGCGGGGCATGCAAATTATGGGCAATGGAGTAGGCGAACGTCTCCAATTCCTTATTGACGAGAGCCAACTCCGCGGTACGTTCTGCCACGCGGTATTCCAGCTTTTCGTTGAACTGCGCGTTCTCCACCGCGATGGCGAGTTGGTCCGCCATGCTCTGTAACACCGCGATGTCCTCTTCATAGAAAGCGGCTTCTTGCTCACTCTGTACGGTCAGTGCGCCGATACACTGCCCGCGACTAAGCAGTGGCAATGCCATCTCGGAGCGCGTTTTGGGCAGAAGCGGGTTGTTAAATCGCACCGTCTCTTTGCCCACGTTTAGAGAGATGCGCGCCTGCGCGTTAGCCACGCACCAACCGATCATCGATTCGCCGCCGATGGCTAGTTTGTGCCCCGCGGCGAGCATTTTTTGTCCCGCCGTGCCGGTGCCCGCCTGTAGTATAACGTATTCTTGATTCTCATTCGCGAGGAATACTCCAACGTAATAGAACCCGAACTGTTCGCGAATCAAGTTGACTGCCCGATGTAATAGCTTCTCCGAATCGAGAATGGTACTGATGCCTTTAGAAACCTCGACGACGGTCTGAAGTTGAGTATTACGTCGCTTGAGCGCGTTCAGCAGTTTCTCGCGCTCCGTCTCCGTCTTCATTCGCTCAAAGAGTTCCAGCCGAAGCTGTTCGGTAATTTGTGCCAGTTCGGCGGTGCGCTCCTCGACGCGTTTCTCCAGTTGCACGCGTATTTCGCGCAGCTCTTGCTCCACGCGTTTCCGTTCGGCAATCTCTTGCTGTAACCGCCTGTTGGTGGCGGTCAACGCGGCGGTACGCTGTTCTACTACCTCCTCAAGATGTTCTTCTTGTTCGCGCAGTGCCCTGACCGCGTTTACGCGTTGCAGTATCAACCCCGCGGTGTTGAGGTAGGTATCCACCAAATCTTTCATCTTGAGTTTTTGCCCCGGTTTAAGCTGTATCGCGCCGACGGCGATTAGCTTTTTCCCCCGCACGCACGAAAGCCGATAACACTTCGCCGCGTCGGTAGGTTCGGCTATGGCGAGAATAATTTGCGGAAAGAACTCAACCAGACAATTTTGGTGTTCTACACATTCTTTAACTTGGGAATTGATGAAATCCGCCGCCGCGCTTGCCGAGATATGCGCGGACTCATGTCCTAAATCAGCGGTTGATACCTCTTGCTTTATAGTATCTAGGGCGTCAAGAGTTAAGGTTTTGGCGTGCGCATCGAAGGAAGCCAACGCAGCCCACATCGCGTTCGATATTTCGCGAAGATTACGGCAGAGGATAGCGTGAACTTCGTCCTCAGTCGCGCCCTCTATGGCTATGACGGTATCATACAGCACGCGAAAAGCCCTATTCCGTTCCTCTAGGACGCGAAACGCGTGCTTTTCCGCCTGGAGCGCCCTTATATCATCATTTTCGCGCATGAAACCGCACCTCTGTTCTCGCACCGCGCGGGCAATCCCATTTACCCTTGTGTGTTCTCATACAGTGATTATATCACATGTTAAAAAAATATCGAAAAGCTTACCTGATTTGGAGATTTCTCAAAGTATAAACCGCGCAGCCAAAACCTCCCGCAGGTTTGAGTTCTTTTGTCCCAACCTGCGGGAGGTTGTTCGTCTAATTCGCGGTATGCTAACTTGCAGATTTGGCGTTTCCTTGTTATACTTGTAAACTACAGATAACGCGAAGGAGAGATAGATAAAAATGGAACATTTATTGTCAATTGCCGATTTGTCGGAACAGCAGATTTGGGCACTATTTGAGTTAGCGGATAAGTTAAAAAAAGAACACAAAGCGAAGGGAAATCCCCCACTGTTGAAGGGTAAGTCTTTGGGGATGGTTTTTCAGAAGCCGAGTCTGCGTACGCGGGTCTCTTTCGAGATGGCGATGCAGCACGTGGGAGGGTACGCGCTCTATTTGGCGCCCACTGAGATTAAATTGGGGCAGCGCGAGAGCACCGCGGATGTAGCCCGCGTTTTGGGGCGCTACGTCGATGGAGTTATGGCGCGAGTTTTCGCGCATCAGGATATTCTAGATTTAGCGGAATATTCTCCGGTGCCGATCATCAATGGTTTGTCTGATTACGAGCATCCTTGCCAAGCTTTAGGGGATATTTTCACCCTTTACGAACGTAATCCGAAATTGAAGGGGCTAAAATTGTCCTTCATCGGTGATGGTAACAACGTGGCGAATTCGTTGGCGTACACCTGCGCGAAATTGGGTATCAATTTCACACTTGCCGCGCCGGAGGGATACGAGTTAAAACCGGAAGTGCTCGCAAAGGCTAAGGAATTTGCGAAAGCGTATAACTCTGAAGTCATCGTGACACACGATATAGACGAAGCGGTCAAAAACGCTGATGTTTTGTACACCGATGTATGGGCGAGTATGGGGCAAGAAGCGGAGCGCGCGGAACGGCTGAAGGTATTCCCCCCATATCAAGTCAACGCGGCGTTGGTTGCAAAAGCCAAGCCGAATGTCTACGTGATGCACTGCTTGCCCGCGCATCGCGGTGAGGAGATTACTGACGAGGTCGCGGATGGCTCACATTCTGTGTTGTTCGATGAAGCAGAGAATCGACTACACGCGCAGAAGGCGGTGTTAGTGGAATTGTTGGGCAAGTATAAATAAGAACGCGAGTTTAGACGTAGCGGGGCGAACCTAAGTGTTCGCCCCGCGTATAGTTAAGTTTCGGTGTGGATTTTCCACACATCCAGTCCCAGAGAAGGAGAGCGATATGGCTGGTAATAAAGCAGTTTTTCAGGAAGCGTTGAAAAAGGCACACAGCTATTCTTGGGATAAACGATGGGAGGAGGCTGTAGCGGAGTACGAGCGCGCACTGGGAGAATTTCCCGAAGACCCTGGAGTACACAGTAATCTAGGATTAGCCTATCTGGAGATGGGCAACGCGCAAAAGGCGCTGAAAGAGTACCAAGTCGTCAGTCGGCTCCTTCCCGACGACCCTCAACCACTGATAAAAATCGCGGATGTTTATGAGCATATAGGTCAAACAGATACCGCGGCGCGGACTTATGCTCAGGTTGCGCAAATTTACCAACGCCAGAATAATCGCGAGAAAGCGACCGATATGTGGCAGCAGATACTCAGCCGTGACCCGAATAATCGGGAAGCGCACCGCCATCTCGCACAGATTTACGAGGAGGTGGGGCGAAATCAGCAGGCTGCGCAACAGCACCTCGCACTGGCGCGGCTTTACCAACATCAGGGCGCGGTGGAGGAAAGCATTCACGAATGCGAGCAGGTAATACGCTTGGATAGCCGTAACGCCGAAGCGCGCAATATCCTAGAGTCGCTTCGCGCCAAAGATGAATTCGACTGGGATGAGTTGTTAGAATTCGAGGAAGAGGCAGAAGAGGAAGAGACCGGCAATCCGAGAGAGTTGACCACGCAGGAGGCTTTGGAGCAATTATCAGAAAAGATTTTTGAGAGTGGCAGCTTGTTATTGGGCAAAGCTATCGATTTGCAAACGCGCAATAAGGTAGACGAAGCGATTAAAACCTACCGCGAGGTGCTCTCCAGCGGGTTCAAAGATGCTCAAATTTATTTCCTCTTAGGGGTGCTTTATCAACAGACGGGTCATTACGACCAAGCGATTGATTTCTTCGATAACGTTTCATCACAACCAAATTTGGAACAGGGGAGTAATTATGCCTTAGCGGAGTGTTATAACGCGCGCGGACAATTGGATGACGCGCTGCGCCATTTGACCGATACGTTGAAAAAGGCGGAGTTGAGCGGCTCCGGTACAAGCCGCGCGGAAGTCAACGAATTTTACGAGAAATTACTAGTTCGTTATAACAAAGAACACCCAAAGAAGAAACAGGAATTCGTCAACTCCCTGCTCCGCTTTATGGAGGATGTGGAATGGGCAGAACATATAGCCGGCGCGCGCGCGAAGATAAGGCATCTCGAACAAGTGGGCGTCGAAGTGACGATGACCGACATCATTGAAAACCCGGGATTAGATGACGCGCTGGAACTCGTCGCCCAGAGCAAAACGCAGATGGAACAGGGATTGATGATGACTGCTATTGAAACGTGCTACCGCGCCATTCAAATGGCTCCATTCTATATTCCATTACACCTCCAACTTGCGGAGATTGAGGCACACCGCAATAAACCTGAATTAGCAGTAAACAAATGTCTGATAGCCGCGAACCTTTATAGAATTCGCGGAGAAGACGATAAGACCATAGATGTATACAGGCGTATGGCGAACTACGCGCCGACGGATATAGAGGTTCGAACCAAGTTGATTGATTTGCTAACCAGGCATGGACAATCGGCAGAAGCGCTGGAACAGTACATCGAGTTAGGTGAGATGTATTATCACTCCGCGCAGCTCAACGTAGCGCTGGAAAAATATAACGAAGCGCTGCGCTTGACTCAATGGACCTCCAATCCCCAAAACTGGGAGATTAGATTACAGCACATGATTGGGGATATTCACATGCAACGCGTCGATTGGCGGCAAGCCCTACTCGCTTACGAACGAATCAAGGAACTATCTCCCCGCGACGAGCAAGCGCGCGTTCGCTTGGCGGATTTATACTACAAATTAGGACGCGCCCAGGAGGGCCTACGCGAAGTCGATAACCTATTAGGTTTTTACCAAAAAACCAAACAACCTGACAAAATGCAAAGCACCTTAGAAGAGATGGTTTCCATACGCGGTGATGACATTCCCTTACGAATGCGTTTAGCTAAGGTTTACTTGGCTTTAGGCAAAAAAGAAGAGGCGATCAAACAACTAGACACATTGGGAGAATTACAACTTAATGCTGGCAAGACTAAGGAAGCGATCGGCACTATAAAATATATCGTCTCTCTCAAACCCGCGAATGTACAAGAATACATCACCCTACTCAAGCAACTGGGCAAATGAACTTAGGCTCGCGAATTAAATTTAGGACTTACGCAAATTCACAATAATTTACCGCCGAGGGCGCGGAGAACGCCGAGGCTTCTCAAAGGAATAATTTTGCAACCATCATACGTGGTCATACGTTATCATTTAAGGTCATATTTTTCAGTTGGTACAAATTACAGCCAAAACTCTGCGCTCGTAGTTTATCCCCGCATGGGGACGTGCTCGGCGGTGAAAATACACCGAAGTTACGTAAGTCCTAAAATTACCACCGAAAAACGATGGAAGGGTCAACGAATTTAGCGGATTAAATCGCGCTCAACAGAGTCGTTCCCTAATAAATCAGGCAGAACATAGGACGCGGATTGACGCGGATAAAGAGCTTAAATCCTGAAAATCCGCGTTAATCCGCGTCCTATATAATTGCTTTTTTCAGTAGCAACAGCAGCAACCAGTGGAACATACCACAAGGGGCAAGTAGCACCTAACGCGGCGCTTGTCCCTTGTTCATTGTTTATTCCAAGGGAGAGCGACATTGGGAAACTTTTCTTGGATTATCTCACGAATCAATACAGCCAGCGTCTTAGATATATTTTTAGTAACTTTGTTGATCTTCGGCGCGTTGCGATTGGTGCGCGGCACGCAGGCGGTACAACTATTGCGCGGGATCGCCCTGATCATCGCTGTCTCCGCCTTTGCGCGCCTTTTCGAGCTAACCGCGCTGGAATGGCTCATCGCGTTCTCCACTCCCGCCCTGTTGACCGCGATTCCCGTAATATTCCAACCAGAGCTACGGCGCGGTTTGGAAAGATTAGGGCGCGCAGGAAACCTGACCGGCTGGGGCGGAGAACAAGCTAAACTAGAGCAGATGATAGATCAAGTCTGCGACGCGGTGCATCGATTATCAGGACGCAAAGAGGGCGCGCTGATTGTCTTTGAAGGCGAAACCGGATTGCAAGACATCGTAGAGACAGGCGTGCAAATCGACAGCATAGTCACCAGTGAATTATTGCAAACCATTTTTTTCCATAATACCGCGTTACACGACGGTGCGGTGATAGTCAGAGATCACCGCATCACCGCCGCTTCCTGTGTGCTCCCACTCACCAAAAACTGGATGATTGATCGTAATCTGGGCACGAGACACCGCGCCGCGATCGGCGTTACCGAGAACACCGACGCCTTGGTAGTTGTAGTATCCGAGGAGACGGGCATCATCTCCATCGCGCGCACGGGAAGAATAGTGCGCCGTCTCGACGAACCTAAACTGCGTCACATCTTGGAGCGCGCCCTAGAGATAAGTCAGCCAAGTCTGGTTAACTTTGCTAAGCGTATTTGGCAAAGTTGACTATTTGCTTCATACATGTTAAAATGCTTGTTCGTAATTAGAAAATACCCTGCGCGGCGAACATCGCAGGGCTAAAGGAGGAAACTTTTCAGTGACAGTTTACTTGAACATTATACAGATAATCGTCTCAATCGCCTTGATCATCATAATTATGTTACAGGCTAAAGGCGGCGGCATGGGCAGCGCGTTCGGTGGCAGCGCGGGCATCTATCGCACCAAGCGCGGCATCGAGAAGACTATGTTCAACGCGACCATCGGGCTCACCGTGTTGTTCTTCTTCATCTCGATACTGAGTGTGATACTGCAATAACCCGTATTTATGATCAAGCGGGCAATATCGATCACGCCAATAATCTTAGGAATCGCCGCGATATTGGTTATCATCATCGGGCGCGACAATCGGCGGGTAAGAGATTGGCTTAAAACTCAAGATATTTTTTCGCAGAAAGCGAGCCAGCATTACGTTGAAGGTATAGCTGGCTCGCCTAACTATGTCAATCCAATACTTTGTCAATATAATCAAGTGGACCGCGACCTCGCGTCCCTCGTGTTCAATGGGTTGACCACCATAGATGCTAATGGCAATGTTATCCCCGACCTGGCTCAAGATTGGGCAGTGTCCGGGGATAATCTTATTTATACCTTCACTCTTCGCGCCGATGTACGTTGGCACGACGGCGCGCCCTTCTCCGCGAACGATGTGATCTATACCATCAATGCCATCAAATCGCCAGACTATCGCGGCGTGCCTTATCTCGCGCAAAGATGGCGCGATGTCACGGTCAAAAAAGTCAACACGCATACCGTACAATTCCAACTCCCCGAACCTTTCGTGCCGTTCCTAAGTTATACTACGATAGGCATACTCCCCGTTCACATTTTGAAAAAGATTTCCCCGTCCAAACTACCAGAACATGAGTTCAATCGCGCCCCCATAGGCACCGGGCCATTCGTCGTTCGCGAACTTGATGCTTCGCACGCATTGCTGACTTCATTCAAAAATTACCATCAGCAATCTCCTCACTTGTCCAAAATAGAATTTCGTTTCTATTCCAATAGCGAAAGCCTCTGGAGTGCTCATCAGCGCGGGGAAATAAACGGTATCAGCGAGGTTGATTGGGAAAACGATGGGCGAATCGCTTCAAAAAACTTGAATTTCTACTCCGCACCGCGCGCCGAATACGACGTAATCTATCTCAATCTACAACGCGTCCTGTTCGCGGAGCGGGAGGTTCGTCAGGCACTGTTGTACGCCCTCAACCGCCAGCTTATCGTGGATTTGGTTTTAGAGGGACGCGGGGTTGTGGCGCACAGCCCGATTATGCCCAATTCGTGGGCATATAACGCGGCGGCAAAAACATACAGCTATGAGCCGGATACAGCCGCCGCGTTGTTGGATTGGAGCGGTTGGCGCGACCGCGATGGGGATGGCCTGCGCGAAGATGGGGCGGGAAATCCATTTAGCTTCTCTCTGCTGACCGATGATAACCCGATGCACCAACAACTAGCAGAGAGGATCGTCCAACAATGGGGGCAGGTGGGGATTGACGCGCAAGTTGAGAGCATCTCCGCCACGCAGCTCGTTCGAGAATATCTACGCCCGCGCCGCTTCGACGCGGTGCTCCTCACGCAAAGACAGCCGGGAGTAGACCCTGATCCGTACGCGCAATGGCATTCTTCACAGAACACAGATGCGGGGCGAAACTACGCGGGTTTTGCAAATGATGAGATTGATGAAATAATAGAAGAAGCGCGACGCGTTACCGATAAAGATAAACGCGCCGCGCTCTATTATGAGTTTCAAGATATTTTCGCCGAAGAGGTTCCTGCGTTACTCCTTTACTATCCCCATTATACCTACGGCGTGGATAACCGCGTCAAAAACGTCGAACTAGGCATACTGTACGACGCCAGCGACCGATTTAAAAACATTGAAGAGTGGAAGTTTGAGTAGTGGTTAAATGATAAGTGATAGTTTAGGACTTACGCAAGTTCAGAATAATTTCACCGCCGCGGGCGCGGAGAGCGC
>CAZSIG010000111.1:5220-9457 GCA_964606195.1 uncultured Anaerolineales bacterium | reverse complement strand
CGGGACAAACTAAAGTTGTGGAGATCCCCTTCGCGGAGCGGATTTACTTGACTCATAATTCCCCCATCAAAAACGAGCGCGATGAGGTCATAGCGGGGCTAACTATGACGCAGAATATCACAGAGCGAAAACGGGCAGAGCGCGCCTTGCAAGAGAGCGAACAGCGGCTACAGCTCATCGTGCACACGACCAACGACGCGGTTTGGGACCGGAATATGTTGACCGACACGTTGGCGTGGAGTGATGGGGTGAATACGTTATTCGGATACGCGCCAGAGCAGGTGGATTCCAGCGCAGATTGGTTTTACGAGAAGATACATTCTGAGGATCGCCAGCGAGTGCGAGACGCGGTAGATGAGGTGCTTAGCAGCGGTAGGGAATATTGGTACGATGAATACAGATTTCGCGGGATGAATGGCAATTATGCCTACATCATGGAGCGCGGTTTTGTGTTATACGATGACGAGGGCAAGCCAGTGCGGATGATCGGCGGCATGACTGACATCACCGATCGAAAATACATGGAGGAGCAATTAAAGAACATCGCGCGTAAATTGGCGCAGAGTAATCGCGAGTTACAGGACTTCGCGGTGGTCGCCTCTCACGATTTGCAAGAGCCGCTGCGCAAGATTCTCGCCTTCGGTGACCGGCTGAACAGCAAATGTAAGGACAACCTCGATGAGCGCGGGCGCGACTATCTCAGCCGCATGTTGAACGCCGCGGCGCGAATGCAGACTCTAATTAACGATTTGTTGCAATATTCGCGAATCACGACTAAGGCTCAGCCGTTCGTTCCAGTTGACTTGAACGAAGTGGCGCGGGGCGTTTTGTCTGACCTGGAAACGCATATCGCGGAGGTAAATGGACGAGTGGAAGTCAGCGAACTGCCGATTATCGACGCCGACTCATCGCAGATGCGCCGATTATTGCAGAACCTGATCGGTAATTCGCTGAAATACCATAAGCCCGGTGAATCTGTCGTGGTGAAACTCGCCGCGGTCGCGGAGCCGGAGATAGACGCGGAGTTTCTGACATCGACGCGCAGACCGCGCGGTGACTATTGCCAGATTACGGTGAAGGATAACGGCATCGGCTTTGACGAGAAGTACCTGGATCGCATCTTTAATGTTTTCCAGCGGTTACACGGGCGCGGTGAATATTCGGGCACGGGGATGGGTTTGGCGATCTGCCGCCGCATCGTCGAGCGGCATGGGGGGTATATCACGGCGCGGAGTAGTCCGGGCGCGGGGGCGACGTTCATCGTCACGCTGCCGATTAAGCAGTGAGAGACTTTGGGATTTCGGGTGGGCACAAGGAAAAATCTGCCACTAATTTCACGAATTTTCACTGATTTTTCGCTTATTCGTGCCAATTAGTTTAATTAGCGTAGGACTTACACAATTTCGGGATATTTTTTACCGCCGAGCACGCGGAGAGCGCAAAGTTTTCTGGACAAGTTTCTATCGCGCCGCGAATATGGCTTTTAATGAACATTAATGACCGTGTATGACAGTCACCAAAAATCTTTCCCAATACTCTCCGCGTTCTCTGCGCTCTCTGCGGTTAGTTATAGTGCGATTTTGCGTAAATCCTATCACTACAACGAGATTTCGTAACCGTCCCCTTTAGAAATGTCATTCTGAGGAGCGCAGCGCCGAAGAATCTCGTTCCAGGAAGTAATAGTCCGCCGGAAAACGAGATTCTTCGCTCCCGCTGGTCGCTCAGAATGACATCCTAGCGCGAAGTCCGTTGTAGTACTATAGTAGCAAAAAAATAAACCGCGTTTTAAGGGGAAAAATATATTATGAAAAACGAACTGCATGGAGAACCGATTACGATATTGATGGCTGATGATGACGATGATGATTGCATGATGGCGCGAGAGGCGTTGGCAGAGGCGAAACTGGTTAATGACCTACACTTCGTCAAAGATGGTGAGGAGTTGCTCGATTACCTACAGCGGCGCGGTGAGTATACCGCGTTGGCTGATTCGCCGCGTCCCGGCTTGATCTTGCTCGATTTGAACATGCCGCGTAAAGATGGGCGCGAGGCACTCGCGGAGATAAAAGCCGATGCTGACCTGCGGCGTATTCCTGTCGTAGTATTGACGACATCGCAGGCGGAGGAGGACATCTATCGGAGCTACGATTTGGGCGCGAGTTCGTACATCACCAAGCCGGTGACGCTAGAAGGGTTGATTAGGGTGATGAGGACTTTGGGCGAATATTGGTTGGAGATCGTCAAGTTGCCTGAGATTCTTTAGACCGCGCAGGGTAGCGGCAGTAGTGGGAAAACAGTATGATAATTTAACCACTAAGAGCACGAAGAGCACCAAGTGTTTTTCTGTCAATAGTGCTCATACGCGGTCAAAAATTGTCATACTGTGCGGGGGATAACCTTAGTGTCCTTTGTGCTCTTTGTGGTTGAGGCAAAGCTATTACTACAGCACGCTCAGTATGACATTATGAAAGGGAGCGATAATCATGGAAAAATCCCAATTGCATGTGCTTCTCATCGACGATGATGAAGATGATTATGTCTTAACGCGTGACCTGCTTGACGAGGCGGCGCGGGATAAATATGAATTGGAATGGGTTTCCGATTACGAGACCGCGTTGACGCGCCTAGAGGCTGGAGTGCACGATGTCTGCTTATTAGATTTTCGTTTGGGTGAACGCGATGGCTTGGAATTTTTGGACGCGGCGATTGAACGCGATTATGATACCCCCTTAATTTTTCTGACCGGGCGCGGCAATTACGAGATCGACATTGAAGCGATGCACCGCGGTGCGGCTGATTATCTGGTGAAAAGCCAAATCGATGCCGCGATGTTAGAGCGCGCTATCCGCTACGCGATCGAGCGCAAAAAGGCAGAGTCCGCGCTGGAATGGGAAGCCAACGTCAACGCGGTCACGGCAGAACTTTCCCGTGCGCTCATCTCGACCGTCTCGCTCGAAGATATGTCCATTTTAGTACTGGAACACGCGAAAAAACTCACCAATAGCCAGTTCGGCTACGTCGGTTACATCGAGCCACAAACGGGGTATCTGGTTTGTCCCACCATGACGCGCGACGTGTGGAACATCTGTCACGTCGAGGGCAAAAATAACGTCTTCAAAGATTTCGGCGGCTTATGGGGCTGGGTGTTGCATAATCGTCAATCGTTGATGACCAACGCGCCCGCGCAGGATCATCGGTCTACCGGAACACCGGATGGGCATATACCGATTCACAATTTTCTATCCGCGCCCGCGCTGATCGACAATAAACTGGTCGGGCAGATCGCCCTAGCCAATTCGCGGCGCGATTACACCGCGAAATCGTTGGTGCTCATCGAACGAATGGCATCCCTCTACGCGCTCGCCATTCAACGCCACTGGGCAGAGGAGAAATTGCAACGCAAAACTTACGAGCTTAACGAGCGCATCAAGGAGCTAAATTGCCTCTACAACATCTCACGGCTGACCGAACGCGAAGGGGTGCCGCTGGAGAAAACACTGCAAGGGATCGTCGAGTTCATTCCTTTCGCGTGGCGCTTTCCGCAAGATACTTGCGCCCGCGTCGTAGTGAATGAGCAGGAATTCAAGACGAATAATTTCATCCCCACCGCGTGGAAATTGAGTAGCAAGCTGGTTGTATATGGGCAACCTGTGGGCAATTTAGAGGTGTATTATCTAAAAGAAAAACCGCCAACCGATTACGGCTCTTTCCTACCACAGGAACGAGAACTGCTCGACGCGGTCGCGGAGCGTATCAGTAGAATCGTGGAACGCAAATGGGCTGAGGAATCTCTCAAAGCGAGTGAGGCGAAATATCGGCGGCTTATCGAGGAGAACATCGACGGGATAGTAATACTCGACCGCGATGGCAGCATCCTCTTCGCCAATCACGCGGCGGAAGCGATCTTCGCCCGCGATCTATCGGAGTTGACCGGCGGAGTTTTGGGCATTCCAGCTATGGAGACGGAAGCCGCGCGGGTGGAGATCATTCAGCCTAATCGGCAGATTCGTGTGGCAGAGGTACGCGTCGCGGAGACGAGGTGGGAGGGGCAGGAGGCGCATCTGGCAACCTTACGCGATGTCACCGAACAAGAACGAATAGAGTTAGCGCGCATCAAGAGTGAAAAGCGATACAGGTCATTAGTAGAAAACGCGCCTTTAGGCATCATTTCGATAGACACCACCGGCAAAATCATGGAGATAAACCAGAAGATCGCGGAGATACTCGGTTCGCCCTC
>CAZSIG010000111.1:0-5120 GCA_964606195.1 uncultured Anaerolineales bacterium | reverse complement strand
GAACTAGCGCGGTCCAACGCCGAATTACAACAGTTCGCCAATATCCTCTCGCACGACCTACAGGCGCCGCTGCGCACGGTATCCAGCTTCGCTCAACTATTGGCGCGGCAATATAAAAACGAACTCGATGAGGACGCGAACGAATTTATAGATTATATCACCAGCGGTGCCAAGCGCATGTCGGAGCTAATCAGCGATCTGTTGATCTACTCGCGCGTGGACAGCAAGGGCAAGGAATTAGAACCGGTTGACAGCACAGACATTTTGGCGCGGACGTTAGGGAGTCTGCGAATAATGTTAGAGGATAGCGACGCGGAGCTGACATACGACGCGCTGCCGATGGTCATGGCTGACGCGGCGCAGTTGGGCCAGTTGTTTCAAAATCTGGTGAGCAACGCGCTCAAGTTTCGCGGCGCAGAAGCCCCGCGAGTACACATCTCAGCGGAGAAGGATAACGGAATGTGGCGTTTTTCCGTGCGCGATAACGGCATCGGCATTCCGCCCGAACATTTGGAGGACATTTTCGTCCTGTTCAGGCGATTGCACACGCCGGAGGAATATCCCGGTACCGGCTTGGGGCTGTCGCTATGTCGCAAGATCGTGACGCGCCACGGTGGGCATATCTGGGCGAAATCCGCGCCCGGAGAGGGGACGACCTTCTACTTCACGATTCCGGGAATAGATCAGCCGATCAAAGACCAAGAGCACTAAGCTCTATCTGGATTCGACAGGATTAACAGGATAGACAAGATTTTTGCTTTCTCTATCCTGTTAATCCTGTAAATCCTGTCTGTTTTACAACTACTCAAAGGAGTAAGAATATGAGTGATCGCCCCATCAAAGTATTGATAATCGAAGATGACCGCGACTACGCCGCGTTATTACGGGAGTTGTTAAGACACGCGCCCTTTCCCACGTTCGAGGCAATTTGGGTCGAGCGGCTGGCTGATGGATTGGAGCGCGTGGGCGCGGGCGATATCGAGTTAGTGTTGCTAGATTTATCGCTGCCGGATAGCGATGGGTTGGAATCGCTTATGGCGTTACGCTCAATCGCGCCGCAGGTGCCGATCATCGTGCAGACCGCGCTGAACGACGAGCGGCTGGCGGTCGAAGCGGTGAGAAAGGGCGCGCAAGATTATCTCTTCAAGGGACAGATGCGGAGTGGTGACTTGATCATACGCGCTATCCGCTACGCCATCGAGCGCAATCGCGCGGAGCGGGAATTGGAGAAATACCGCGAACATTTAGAGGAGTTGGTGGAGGAGCGCACCGCGAAGTTGGCAGAGGCAAATGAACGCTTGCGGCAAGAGATGCAAGAGCGTCAAGTGGTGGAGGAGCAACATCATAAACTATCGCGCGCCATCAGACAAAGCCCCAGCACGGTGGTGATCACCGACACGCTGGGCAATATCGAGTATGTCAATCCCAAGTTCACCCAGTCTACCGGTTACACCGCGGAACAGGCGCAAGGACGCAATCCGCGTATCCTGAAATCGGGGGAACATTCGCCCAAATTTTACGAGGAGTTATGGGATACCATCACGCGCGGGGAGGAATGGCGCGGGGTGTTTTGCAATCGTAGAAAGGACGAGAAACTTTATTGGGAAGCTGCCTCTATTTCGCCCATCAGAAACGCGGCGGGCGAGATCACGCACTTCGTCAAGGTGGCGGAGGATGTCACCGAGCGCAGAACGGCGGAGGAACAGGTACGTTTTCAGGCGCAGTTGTTGGATAATGTGCGCGAGTCGGTGGTGGCTACTGATTTGGAGGGATATATAATCTATTGGGGCAAAGGTGCGGAGGCATTGTATGGCTACCGCGCCGCGGAGGTTATGGGCAAAGAGATCTCGATTGTCGTAGAACCACATGAGGTGGATAATGGGCGAGCGCGCATACGTACAGTTATCGAAGAGGGATATTTGAGAGGTCAATACCAGCAAAGGCGCAAGGATGATTCGCTGTTTTGGGCGGATACTTTCATATCGCTGGCGCGCGATGAAAATGGGCAACCTTATGCGTTGGTGGGCATCGACCGCGATGTCACGGAGCAGAGATTGGCGCAACAGAGGAATGCCAATCTCCTGCGCGAAGTTCAGAAGTCACAGTGCATCTCCGATTCACTGCGCGAGATCGGTTCGCACTTAGTCGTTACCCTCGATTTGGACGAGGTGCTCGGGCGCGTCCTCGATGGAGTCAAGAAGATCATTCCTTATGATAGCGCGTCTATAATCTTGAGACGCAACGATGAGACGTACCTCGCGGCGGCGCGCGGGATTGATTCCGAAAGTCCGGTGTGGAGCGAAAATTTCTTAGATTCCGACGCGGTTTCTAATATGGAGATATACGAGGATAGACAACCGATAATCATATCCAATGTACAAGAGAGCACCTGCTGGATTAACATCGCGGGCACCGAGCATATTCGCAGTTGGCTCAGCATACCGCTAGTGGCGCGAGATAAGATAATCGGGATTCTAAATTTGGATCATCATCAGGTGGGGTTTTACACTCAGGAGCACGCGGCGATCGTCAGTATCTTTGCGCAACAGGCAGCTATCGCGATAGATAACGCGCAGCTAATGACCGAATTGCAGCAGAGTGAGGAGCGGTATCGCTATCTCGTCGAGTTTTTGCCGGATATGATCAGCGTGAGCCGCGCGGGGACTAACGTTTTCATCAACAGCGCGGGGGCGAAGCTGTTGGGGGCGGAAGATCCGGCACAGATCAAGGGGAGAAAAGTTCTCGATTTTATTCATCCCGATCATCGCGTCGCGGTGCGAGAGCGTCTCGAAAAAGTAGCTTTTGATGAGGAGGATGCTCCAGCCCTCGAAGAAATATTCGTCCGCCTCGATGGTTCGGAGGTCTACGTCGAAGTAGCCGCGACGCCGATCATCTATCAAGGTAAACGCGCGGTGCTGAGTATTGCCCACGACATAACGGCGCGCAAACGAACGCAGAGAGAACTCGCGCGGCAGGCGAAGGAATTGGCGCGCTCTAACATGGAGTTGCAACGGTTCGCGTATGTCGCGGCGCATCATTTACAAGAACCGATGCGCCTGATCGCGCTATACACACAGCTTCTGGCGAAGCGTTATCGCGATAAGCTCGGCGCGGAGGCGGACGACTTCATCGCCTACATCGTGGATAATGCCACTCACATGAAAAACCTGATCAATGACTTGTTAGATTATTCTCAGATCGATAAACTTGCCAGGGAGTTCTCGCAGACAGATTGTAACGCGATATTGGAGCGCGTGCTGGCTATTCTGCGCCCGAATATCGAGCAGCACGACGCGGAGGTCACATTCGATGAGCTGCCCGCGGTGCTCGCTAACAAAACAGAGATGATGGAGATATTCCATAACCTCATCGAAAATGCCCTGAAGTTTCGCGGCGCGCCCCCGCCGCGCATTCACATTTCCGTCGATCAAAAGGGAGACGAGTGGGTATTCAGGGTACGCGATAACGGCATCGGGATTGAGCCGGAGTATCATCAAGATATCTTCGCCATTTTCCACCGATTACATACTAAAGAGAAGTACGCGGGGACGGGAATAGGCTTGGCGATCTGCCGCAAGATTGTGGAACGGCATGGGGGAAAGATTTGGGTAGAATCTGAATTGGGGGAGGGCACGACGTTTTTCTTCACGCTTCCGGTGATAGAGGAGGGAACACAGATACACACTGATGAACCCTGATTCTTTTCTACATAAGCTGGACAAGAAATAGGACGCGGATTTGCGCGGATTCACGCGGATAAATAGCTTAAATCCTGAAAATCCGCGTGAATCCGCGTCCCCAAAGCCGGCTTCCCCATCCCAATACTTATTTAGTGGGGTAGGGCAGGTTTCCATACCTGCCGTTATGGGTGATAATGATCTAAAACGGCGGCTAAGAAAGCCGCCCTACGTCGGCATTACACACCGCGTGGTAGCACGGCTTATCATAATCTACCCCATGAATCTGAGTTGACCCAATAATGTTACATCCTTCGTCTGCGAGGACGGCATAGGGAAAGAAACTGCTTCCAACACCCCCGCGGACGGGGACTTAGAGCAAATAACGCGAAGTATCGTTGTAGTGGAAGATAAATCAGTGAAAATCTGTGTCAATCAGTGTCCCATTTGCAAATAGCAAGGAGGAAAAGGATTTATGGATGAGAAATGTATTAAGGTGCTACTAATAGAAGACAACCTCGCGGATGTGCGGTTGATGCAGGCGATGTTGGAAGAACGCGCCGCGCTTGAGACAAGTATGCAGAATATCGAACTCGATTACGTGAGGCGACTTTCGGCAGGAATAGAGCATTTAGCTCAAAATGACGCGAATGTGCTTTTGTTAGACCTCTCCTTGCCGGATAGTCAGGGCATCGAGACACTGTTCAAGATAAATGAGCTATATCAGGATATACCGATCATCGTTCTAACCGGCACGGATGATGAGGAGTTGGCGGTGCGCGCGGTGCGCGAAGGCGCGCAGGATTACTTGGTTAAGGGGGAGGTGACCGGCAACCTGCTGATACGCGCCATTCGCTACGCGATCGAACGGAAAAAACTAGAGCGGGCGCGTGAGAAATTGATCAATGAGTTACAAGACGCGCTCGATAGGATAAAGACGTTAGAAGGCTTGATTCCCATCTGCTCCTATTGTAAAAAGGTGCGCGATGATCAGGGATATTGGAATCAGGTTGAATCGTATATTCAAGAGCATACCGCAGCGGAGTTTAGTCATGGCATTTGTCCCGACTGTATGGAGAAATTGTACGCGGATTTGGGCATTGAGGATGAGCCCAAGGAATAGTGACGTTTTGATGAGGTAGGACTGCTTCTGTTGAGCTGGATATAGATCACGAATATCACAAATGGGCAAATTACACGAATTCCTTTGTTTTTTATTCGTGATTAAATCGCGGGGTACTGTCCAAAATCTAATTGATCTGAACCAAAGCCTTGCTTGTAGCCATGCGAAATACAAAGACTCCGTAAAATTATCATAAAAATACAGTGATTACGCGGTTTTGGTATTTACTATTGGGCAATTTTGTTGTATAATTTATAGGACGCGAAACTTGAAAGCCCCCCGTGAGTGAACTCACGGTTGCTATAAGAAACGCGCTGAAG
>CAZSIG010000110.1:0-9468 GCA_964606195.1 uncultured Anaerolineales bacterium | reverse complement strand
AGTTGGGTCACATGATAGAGCATACGATATGAAATAGCATGGTAAGCTCCCCGCGAGCTTAAAACTCGCGGGGAATATATTTTTTCACAAAACAAAAAGGGCGCGGCACTTACGAAGTGCCACGCCCCTTTTTTATTCACACAAGTTCACACTCGCGCTCTATACTTCCATCTGCGCCCAGTGCTCGTACAAAGCCCAGCGGTCGGCTATATCCTTCTTCGCCGCCTCTAGCAATTTCGCCGCGACTTCCGGAGTAGCTTTCTTCAACACGCGGAAACGGTTCTCTTGATACATATATTCCTCAAGGTCACGCGTCGGGGCTTTAGAGTCAAGTTGCAGCGGGTTTTTCCCCTCTTCCTTCAAGCGCGGGTCGTAGCGATACAGATGCCACGCGCCGGTCTCCACCGCGAGATTCTGCAAAGTCAACCCCTCGGTCATGTTGATGCCGTGAGCGATACAGTGCGAGTTCGCGATAACCAGCGATGGACCGTCATAACTTTCCGCCTCATAAATCGCCTTGACCGCCTGCGCCTTATTCGCGCCGAAGGCGATCTTCGCGACGTAGACCGTGCCGTAAGTCATTGCCATCATGCCCAAATCCTTCTTGCCGGTGCGCTTGCCGCCCTCCGCGAAACGCGCCACCGCCCCAATCGGCGTAGCCTTCGATGCCTGTCCACCGGTGTTGGAGTAGACTTCCGTATCGAGCACCAACACGTTGATGTCGCGCCCCGAAGCCAAGACGTGATCCAAGCCGCCGTAGCCGATGTCATACGCCCAGCCGTCGCCGCCGAACACCCACACCGATTTCTTCACCAGATAATTCGCGAGGGTGAGCAACTGCTTCGCCGCGGGGGAATCGTCTTTCTTCAGTAGTTCCTTCAACTGCGCGATGCGCTCGCGCTGTTCCTCGATTCCGATCTGCGTGGACTGGTCAGCGTTCTTAATCGCCTCGACCAACTCCGCGTCCACCTTCACCTGTTCCAGCAGTTCCAGCGCGAACTCTGCCTGCTTATCCACCGTGAGACACATCCCCAAGCCAATCTCTGCCGCGTCCTCGAACAGGGAGTTATTCCAGGTGGGACCGCGCCCATCATCGCGCGTAGTGTACGGCGTCGTCGGCAGATTGCCCCCATAGATCGAAGAACAGCCGGTCGCGTTGGCGATGATCGCGCGGTCGCCGAACAGTTGTGTTACCAATTTCACATACGGCGTCTCGCCACAGCCCGCGCACGCCCCGGAGAACTCGAACAGGGTGGGCATCAACTGCGAATCCTTGACGCGTGTGAGCTTGAGTTCGGAAACGTCCCAATCGGGCAGGTCGAGGAAGAAATCGAAATTCTCAGCTTCCGCCTCGCGCAGCGGCATTTGCGGCGCCATGTTAATCGCGTGCTTGCCGGTCGGCTCGCGGTTCTCGTCGCGTTCCAAGCCGGGGCAGTTCGCCACGCACAATCCACAGCCGGTACAATCTTCCGGCGCGACCTGCACCGTGAATTTCATGCCCTTATAAGAGCGACCTCTGGCATCCACCGACTTGAACGTCTCTGGCGCGTCGTCCAAATGTTTCGGATCGTAGACCTTGATGCGAATCGCGGCGTGGGGACATACCAGCGAACATTCCCCACACTGAATACATAGTTCAGGCTCCCAGACCGGAATCTCCACCGCGATGTTGCGTTTTTCGTACTTCGTCGTGCCAACGGGAAAAGTGCCATCATCAGGCCACTTGGAGACCGGAATCTCCTCCCCGCGCTTGGCGATTATCTCACCGATAACCTCTTGCACGAACTCCGGCGCGTCTTCGGGCACCGGCGGCTGAATGTGCTTCGTGCTGGTCGCCTTGTCGGGCACCGGCACCTCGACGATGTTCTCGATCGCGGCTTCGATCGCCTTAAAGTTCATATCCACGACCTTCTGTCCCTTGCTGCCGTAGGTATCCTCCACCGCCTGCTTGATTAACGCCAACGCCTTTTCCTTCGGCAACACCCCTGAAATCATAAAGAACGCGGTCTGCATGATGGTGTTGATGCGCGCCCCCAATCCCAACTCGGTCGCCAGGTCATACGCGTTGATGATGTAGAATTTGATTTTCTTGTCGATCATCTGCTGCTGCATCTCTACCGGCAGTTCATCCCACACCACGTCCTTATCGAACGGGCTGTTGAGCAAGAAGGTCGCGCCCTCTATCGCTTTTTCCAGCACATCGTACTTCTCGACGAAGCTGAAGTTGTGGCAGCCGACGAAATCGGCGCGGTCGATCAGATAAGTACTCCGAATCGGTTGTTCACCGAAGCGCAAGTGCGAGATAGTCATCGCGCCCGCTTTCTTGGAGTCGTAGACGAAGTAGCCCTGCGCGTTGTTGTCGGTCGCCTTGCCGATGATCTTGATGGAGTTCTTGTTCGCGCCCACCGTACCGTCGGAACCCAGCCCGTAGAACATGGCGCGGTGCACGCTCTTAGGTTCGCTGGAGAAGTCCTTGTCCCATTCCAAACTAGTGTGCGTCACATCATCGTAGATGCCGATCGTGAAGTGATTCTTCGGCTTATCCTGCTTGAGGTTATCCAGCACCGCCTTCGACATTCCCGCGTCGAACTCGTGGGAACCTAAGCCGTACCGTCCGCCAACGATGGTGGGATAATCGCCACAGGCGAACCACCCGCTGTCCATCCCCTCAAATATCGCGGCGCGAACATCCAGATACAACGGCTCGCCGATCGATCCCGCTTCCTTTGTGCGGTCGAGCACCGCGATCGCCTTCACCGTCTCCGGCAGCGCCTCGACGAAGTGCTCTACGGAGAAGGGGCGATATAGGTGAACTTTGAGCAGTCCGACCTTCTCACCTTGCTCCACCAGATAATTCACCACCTCGTGCATCGTCTCCGCCGCGCTAGCCATCATCACCACCACGCGCTCCGCGTCGGGCGCGCCGACGTAATCAAACAGGTGATACTGCCGCCCGGTGATTTGCGCGAACTTGTCCATATACTTCTGAACGATCGCGGGGGTAGCTTCGTAGTATTTATTCACTACCTCACGTCCGGTGAAGTACACATCGGGGTTCTGCGAAGTACCGCGCAATACCGGATTGTCAGGCGACATGCCGCGCGCGCGATGTTCGAACACATACTCATCCTCGATCATCGCCTTCATATCATCTTTCGATAACATCTCCACTTTGCGAATCTCGCTCGAAGTGCGAAAACCGTCGAAGAAGTGCAAGAATGGTATCTTGGACTCCAGCGTAGCCGCGTGCGCGATCAGCGCCATATCCATCGCTTCCTGCACGCTGTTAGAGGCGAGCAGCGCGAAGCCGGTCTGCCGCACCGCCATCACGTCGGAGTGGTCGGCGAAGATCGACAACGCTTGTATCGCCAGCGACCGCGCCGAGACGTGGAACACGGTGGGGAGCAATTCGCCCGCGATTTTGTACATATTGGGGATCATCAACAGCAACCCTTGCGACGCGGTGAAGGTTGTCACCAACGCGCCGGTCGTCAATGCCCCATGTATCGCGCCGGATGCTCCTGCCTCGGATTGCATCTCGGTCACATCGGGCACGGTGCCCCAGATGTTCGTATCGCCCGCGGCAGATTTGGCATCCGCCAATTCTCCCATTGACGATGACGGAGTGATCGGATAGATCGCGATTACCTCACTGACCGCGTGCGCTACCGTAGAAGTCGCGGTATTTCCATCGATTGTTACAATTTCTCTAGCCATCTTAACTATATCTCTCCTTTATTAACTATTATGTAAACGTTGTTTCCTTAATTATAACACGAAACGCGAAAAACACAACTAACAATTTGTCAGTGGCTTTCATGAATATTACGTAATAGGTATTATAACACAGATTAGCACCGCGCGAAAGTCCCTGTAATTCGAGGATACCGCGCGTGGCTCAAACCTCCCGCAGGTTTGAGTTTTCTGTGTCCCCACCTGCGGGACGCGGAGCGCGCCGACTTTGAGAAAGCCCTATACCTCGCGCTTTTTCATTTGCTCAAAGCAAACCAACGCGGCTATAATTGAGTTTACGACGTTGTCAACGAATGGCAACGGACACAGTATCACGCAGAAAGGGTTGTTTTACCACAGAGACACAGAGAACGCGGAGTTATATCAATTCTAATCGCGCTCACTGATAATCAACAGAATTCATTATCCCCTTGTTGTTTAATCATTATATACACACTATAAAAATAGTTTAGTGAGTAACTGAATGTCATGCTGAACGTAGTGAAGCATCTCGTTGTGGTCTATATTAGATTTTAGGAAGCGAAAAACCGCGTTATAGTGCAACCGAGACCCTTCGCTACGCTCAGAGTGACATCTAGCTAGTGTGCACATAATGCTTAGACTCTTAGGAGCATTATCGCTAACCTCTGTGTCCTCAGTGTCTCAGTGGTGAACAATTAGCACGTAATTACGCAAACCTCTTATGAACCTAGAATTTCAAGAATACCGCGCCAAAAAAATCCTCAACGTCCACAAACATATCGACGGCGCGTGGTTTTGGTGCAAATATACCGCGCATCCCTACATCGGGTGCCGCTGCGGGTGCGAGTTCTGCTACTCGCGCGGCGAACATTACCTGGGACGGCGCGACCCGAACACCTTTGATACTTTGATTCGCGTCAAAATCAACGCGGTGGAACGATTGCGCGGTGAGCTGTTCGGGCGCGACCGCGAGATCATCGTCTGTGGAGACTGGCAGCAGCCCGCGGAGAAACGCTATCGGCTATCGCGCGGAATGCTGGAAGTAGTGCGCGATTACGAGTTTCCCTTGCTCATCATCGAACGCTCCGCGCTGGTCACGCGAGATTTGGATTTGATCAGCGAGATCAATCAACAAGCATGGGCAGGCGCGATATTCAGCTTCAGCCACGTAGACCCGGTACTAAAACGCGCCTTCGAACCGCGCAGCCCCGGCTTACAACGCAGACTGCGCGCGATGGCGACGCTGGCGAACGCGGGGATCACCGTCGGCACCGCGCTGATGCCGGTTATCCCCTTTCTGGGCGATGACGAGAAACATCTGGAGGAGACGATACGCGCCACGAAGGATCACGGCGGCACGTTCGTGCTGGTCGGCGGGCTGACGATGGACGGTGTGCAGGCGAAGCGGACGTTAGCCGCCGCGCGGCGAGTTGATCCCGATTGTGAGGCGCGGTGGCGCAAGTTCTATAATTGGCGCGTTGGTAGCAAACCGAACTACGGTCCCTCACGCGGCTATTCGGCGCGTTTAGGAATGAAGGTACGCGAACTATGTACAAAACATGGGCTGAGCGACCGAATGCCGCGCTACATCGCGCCGGGGCCGTTAGCTGCCAACAAACGTATCGCGGAGAAGCTGTTTCTCAAGGTGTACGAATTGGAGTTGGCACAAGAGAAGAATTATCGCATCTGGGCGTATCGCAAAGCCGCGTGGACGGTGGACGAGATGGATGAGAACATCGCGGAGATTTATCACGCGCGCGGTGAGGCGGGGCTGCGCGAGCTGCCGGGGATCGGGAAGAGCTTGGCGGGGGCGATCGCGCGGTGGCTGCGCGAGCGAGGGGAAGAAGAAATAGGACGCTGATTAACGCGAATACACGCGGATTTTTCTAATTAGGACTTACGCAAGTTCAGTATAATTTTACCGCCGAGCACGCGGAGAACGCGGAGGCTTGAAAGTAGTGATCTATCTGCATAGCGCAAACGCCTTTTAATGAATGTTGATGAACGCCTATAATCGCGAAAATCTTTTCTTTTTGCTTTTCTCCGCGTCCTCGGCGCCCTCTGCGGTAAGTTATAGTGCGCTTTTGCATAAGTCGCATTAGATATTGTTCCCATAACGCGCTACGCATAGGAGTAAATTGGTAATGAATTGCGAAACGATCACAGTTTTATCTATCGAAGATGACGCGGGAGACGCGCGATTGATTCAGAGAATGTTAGCGGGGGTGGACGCGGTCAGTTGGGGACTGCCAGAATTCAACATAGAATTCGTCGATACCCTCGCGGCAGGCTTGGCGCGGTTGGACGCGGGGGGAATAGACGTAGTACTGACAGACCTAGATTTGCCGGACAGCCGCGCCGGAGATACTTTTGTAAGCATTCGCGCGCACGCGCCGCGTATGCCGATTGTGGTGTTGACCGGACGCGAGGATGAGGAATTGGCATTACAGACAGTGCGCGCGGGCGCGGAAAATTACCTGTACAAAGCGGAAGCGACCGGTAGCCTGCTGGCGCGAACGATGTGCTATGCCATCGAACGGCAGCAGGCGCGCGAGACATTACAAAAAGCATATGATGAACTAGAAAAGCGGGTTAAGGAAAGAACCACAGAATTAGAAAAGGTTAACCGCGAGCTTGAAACCGAACTTACGGCGCGCCAGCGGGCAGAGGCGGAGTTGCGTGAAACCAACGAACTCATGACTAATCTACTAGACCACGCGCCGGTGTCTATCTATGTCACAGGAATCGACGGCAAGGTTCGTTTGGTCAATCACTACTGGGAAGAGAATAACGCCATGAAGCGGGAAGAAGCGACCGAACGTACTTTAAGCCAGATGTTTCCCGCTAAAGCAGCGCGCAGGTTTTTGGCAGAAAACCGCGAGGTGATCGATACCGAGACACCAATCGCGATCGAAGAGGGCGTCGAAACATCGTATGGCTCGCGAAATTTTCTAACCACAAAGTTCCCACTAAAAAACGCGAAGGGGGAAATTGAGGCTGTAGGTGGCATATCCATAGACATTACTGAGCAGAAACGCGCAGAGAAGCTTTTTCGCGGCACTTTTGAGCAGGCAGGAGTGGGAATAACGCACGTCACCCCCGACGGCAAATGGCTACGAGTAAACAAGAAGTTCTGTGATATCGTCGGTTACAGTTGTGATGAACTGCGCGAATTGACCTTTGCGGATATTACGCATCCCGACGACCACGCCACCGACGCGGAGTATACGCGCTGGTTACTGACTGGTGACATGTTGTCCATCGCGGTGGAAAAACGGTATATCAGGAAAAATGGGGACATTATCTGGGTCAGAGTAACCGCGGCACCGGTGCGCGGTGAAACTGGAAAAATCCAATATATCATCTCAGTCGTCGAGGATATTACGCGGCGCAAACGGGTCGAAGAAGCACTGCGTAAGAGCGAAGAGCAATACCGCCTGATAGTAGAGGCGACGACTGATGGATTGTGGGATTGGAACATAGAAACTGGCGAAGTGTATTACAGCGCCGCGTGGATGAAAATGCTTGAAGAGGACATGGTAGATTCCCGATACGAATCTTGGGAATCGCGCCTTCATCCGCATGATAAAGAGTACGTGTTGTCCTCGCTCAACGATCACCTGGCGGGGAAAACGGCTCATTGGCAGTGCGAACATCGCCTGCGCACCGCGGCGGGGGAATGGAAATGGGTACAAGCGCGCGGGCGAATAACTCACCGCGACGCACAGGGTAATCCACAACGCATGGTGGGCACGCTGACCGACATCACGGCGCGTAAACGGATAGAGGAAGAATTGTACAAGCGCGAAGAACGCCTGGAACTCGCGTTTCTGGGCGCGGACTTAGGCTTATGGGATTGGAATGTGCAAACCGGCGCGGTGAGTTTCAACCAACAATGGGCGGAGATGCTCGGCTACTCGCTCGATGAAATCGAACCGCACGTCAGTTCGTGGGAACGGCTGGCTCATCCCGATGATCTGGCGCAAGCTAAGGAACTGTTAGACGCGCATCTCGAAGGGTGCACCCCATTTTATGAGACTGAACATCGCCTGCGTGCCAAATCGGGAGAATGGGTATGGGTCTTGGATCGCGGCAAAGTGGTCGAATGGGATACGGAGGGCAAACCGCGCCGTATGGCGGGAACGCATCTGGACATCACCGCGCGCAAGCGATTGGAGAGACAGTTCGCGGAGAAACAAAAACTGCTGGAAGCGATCACGCAGCTAGTCCCCGACATTCTGTACTTATACGACATAAAACAGCGAAGCCATATTTACATTAACAAAGAGGTCGCGCGCCTACTGGGCTATTCCGCCGCGGAGATAAAGGAGAGGGGCGCTACGCTCATCCTCGAATTGATTCATCCCGAGGATATTCCCAAAGTGCGGAAGCACATTGAGACGGTTGCCCGCGCCGCGAATGACGCCATCTACGATCTGGAATATCGAATAAAGAACAAAGAGGGCGGTTACAGTTGGTTCTATGTGCGCGAACAGGTCTACGAGCGAGACGAAGGGGGCACGCCGCGGACACTATTCGGTGTAGTGCAGGACATCACCAAGCGCAAACGCGCGGAGGCAGCACTGCGCGAGAGTGAGGAACGCTTCCGCACCATCTCCGAACTCGTTTCCGATTACGCGTATTCCGTTCGAATTGAGTCAGAGACGGGCATTTCACTCACATCCGAATGGGCGACCGAGACTCTGATGCGCGATTTCGGTTTCACACCCGAGGAGATCGCGGCGGGTAGGATGTGGGAGACGTCAATCTACCCCGACGACGCGTCCATCGTCGTTGAGCGATTGCAGACCTTGCTCGCGGGGCAACCGAGCATCAGCGAATACCGCATTTTCACCAAAACCGGAGAGATTCGCTGGCTGCGCGATTACGCCCACCCGGTGTTCGCTGAGGATAGTCACCGCGTGGTGCGCATAGTCGGCGCGGCGCAGGACATCACCGAGCGCAAAGGCGCGGAGGAGGAGCGCGAACGCTACGCCGCCGAACTGCGGCGCAGTAACGAGGAACTGGAGCAGTTCGCCTACGCGGTCTCGCACGATCTGTTAGAGCCGCTGCGCATGGTGCACAGTTATGCAGGATTATTGGAAGAAGAACATCAAGAGAAACTCAATGCTGAAGCCCAAGAGTTTCTAGGTTACATCACGGATGGCGCGGCGCGTATGCAGCGGATGATCAAAGATCTGTTGGAGTACTCACGCCTCAGCACGCGCGGTAAGGAGTTCACGCCGACCGATTGTGAAAAGTTGTTAGAACGCGCGCGGCACAATCTCAAATTCGACATAGAGAACGCCGCCGCGGTAGTGACACACGCCCCGCTACCAACAGTGCCTGCTGACGCGACACAATTGGAGCGCGTATTTCAGAATTTGCTCGGCAACGCGCTCAAATATCGCGGCGCGGCGCCACCGCGCATCCATATCGCGGCGAAAGAGCGCGAAGATGACTGGCTATTCTCTGTACAGGACAACGGAATAGGGATCGCCCCAGAATATTTTGAGGACATATTCGTCGTATTTCGACGATTACATACACAAGAGGAATACGAAGGCACGGGCGTCGGTCTGGCAACCTGCAAAAAAATCGTGGAGCGACACGGCGGCAAAATTTGGGTCGAATCGAAGCCGGGCAGCGGCGCGACATTTTATTTCACAATTCCCAAATGATTAACGCGAACCCACATGGTAGGGGCGAACCTATGTGTTCGCCCATTAGTAGGGGCAAACCTATGTGTTCGCC
>CAZSIG010000109.1:2075-9506 GCA_964606195.1 uncultured Anaerolineales bacterium | reverse complement strand
CCCACACCAATATTATCATAAACCCATTTCGCATCCTCTTCGATTAAACGTACACACCCATGACTCGCGGGCTGTCCCAACTTCTCCAGCTCTTCCTGAATCGTCTCCCCATTCTCATTCACTGGCACAGAATGAAATAGATACGGACCATAAAATCGCGTCCACCACCGCGCCCCCACCCCATATTGCGGCAACCATTGGTATTCCACTTTAGCTCGCGCCCATCCTACATAAAAAGTCCCGCGCGGTGTATCCATGCCGGGTAATCCGGTCGAACAGACCATCTCGCGCACCAGGCTATCAGCGCGGTCATAGACGTAAACTCGATTCGCCGCCACATCTACTTCTACCCAATATCGCGACCTGAACAGATACGCCAGCGGCGGCAAATCTTTCTCCAATCTCCGCGCCGCGTAGCGCACAGGTATAGACGTCATCGTCGGCGCGACTGTAGGAACGGGCGTTTCAGCACAAACACCCCCCAACCCACCGACGCAAAAAAGGACAGCCCCCAAAACTACGGCTGTCCCTATAATATGCCCAACGCGATATATTCTATCACTCCAACGCGGAACTCTGAGAGAAATTATCACTCGATACTTCTTTCTCATCTTGCTGTAAATCCCCCATCTCATCGCGCTCAAGCCAGAGATAAACGGCTAGACAAACCGCGCCGATGGAAATCGCGCTGTCAGCAACGTTGAACACCGGCCAGAACTTAAAGTCTATGAAGTCAATCACATACCCATAACACAGACGGTCAATCAAGTTACCGATCGCGCCCCCAAGCTGCAATCCCAAACTCAACAGTAGCAGCCAACTATCGCGCGGTATATACCGCTGATAAACAATTATCGCGATAATGACAATGAAAGAAAATGCTGTAAACACCATACTCAACCCGGGAAACAGCCCGAATGCCGCGCCAGTGTTAGTAACATAAGTCAACGATACATAACGTTCAAGCGTCGCCACCGGATTCCAAGGCACTTGATACGCGAGGTGACGCTGCACCAAATATTTGGTAAATTGATCTAATCCCAGCACCAACAACGCGACGCCGGGCAACAACAAACTCCGTCCCTTTGAGAACATAAACATATCCCTTACCAATTTCTACAATTTACTCTGGTAGGACTTACGCAAAAACGCACTATAACTAACCGCAGAGAGCGCCGAGAAAGATTTTTAGTGCCTGTCATACGCGATCATAAATACTCATTACAAGTCATATTTGCGGTGCGATAAAGATCTGTCCAAAAAACTCTGCGTTCTCCGCGTCCTCGGCGGTAAAAATACCCCGAAGTTGCGTAAGTCCTATCTAGTTCTTTGCAAATTTGGGTGATCAACTTAATACGCAATTTCTTTGCCTCTAACTGCGCTAACTGGCGCGAATGAGCGGAAATTTAGTGCAAATTCGTGCAATTAGTGGCAGATTTTTCCTTGTGATCATCCGAAATCCCAAAGCCTCTCTATTTCAGGTTCTTATACTCGCGATTATCGCGCTTAAACTCTTTCAACTCCTGGCACTTCAGGCAAAGCGACGCGTACGGAATAGCCTTGAGCCGCGCGGTATCAATCTCCGTACCGCATTCCTCACAATATCCAAAAGTACCATCATCTAGCTTCTGTAAAGCCTTCTCAACCTCCACTAAAAGCCATTCCGCGTTGTTTCGCAACGTTAACTCTTTAGCCTGTTCAAACGCGGCAGAGGCATCATCTGCCATGTGTGTGCTATAGCCAAAACCATTTTCACTAAAGATATGCTGTCCGTTTACATCTTCCAGCAAACGTAGGCGATCCGCCTCCAACTTCTCCCTAAACTGTTTTAATCTTCTCTCCGTCAGCATGGTCACGCTCCTGATATTATTCGCGCCCCCTCCAACACTCCAGATTTGCCAACGTTTTTCTTCAACCTTCTTGGATTATTTTAACCGATTAGACTTAGAAACGCAAGTCACTGTACATTCTTTCGCTCCATATAACAACCCCGTCCCAATCCAAGCACGAACATCGCGTAACTTGCCCCTTACCCCCTTGTTAGGCTATAATCTGCCCAATATGTTTAACCTTAACCGCGCTCATAAACTTCTACCCTCCACCGCGTGGATATTGATATTCTACATCATTATCACCATCACCATGACCTATCCGCTCACTTTTCGCGCGCCTAACACCGTCGACAACTACGGCGATCCGCTCCTCAACGCCTGGACTATCGCCTGGGACGCGCGGCAGTTCATCACCGCGCCGCTGGATTTATACAACGCGAACAACTTTTTCCCTTACGAAAACACCCTCGCCTTCTCCGAAAATCTGATTGCCAGCGCGCTCACCGCCGCGCCGCTCCTCTGGGCGACCGGCAATCCCATTCTCGCGCACAACACGCTGCTACTCCTCTCGTTCATCATCTCCGCGTGGGGCATGTACCTGTTAGTTCACTACCTCACAAACCAACGCGGCGCGGCGGTCATCGCGGGCATCATCTTCGCCTTCGCGCCGTACCGCTTCGGACAAATCAGCCATCTCCAACTGCTGACCGCGCATTGGTTGCCGTTCGTTTTTCTATATCTGACCAAACTAACGCGTGGCGGGAAAACCAAAACCGCGCTGCTCTTCGCGCTATTCTTTATCCTGCAATCGCTCTCCTGCGTCTACTACGCCTTCTACACCACGCTCGGCGTCGCGCTATACCTGCTGGTTTGTATTATTCGCGCTCCTCAATCCATTCTCAACCGCCGCGCCATCACCCAGCTATTACTAATGGGCATCATCATCGCCCTAGTCCTCACGCCCTTCTTCATTCCCTACTTCTCCGCCCAAGAGAGCGTCGGCGCCCGCGCCATCGGCGACCAGCAGGGCAACGCGCTGCAAAATTTCATCTCTCTCCCACCCACTAGCTGGCTATCACGCGTTCCCCCCTTCAACGGCGTGAAATTCAACGAAAACAGCTTCTTTCCGGGCATCATCGCGTTGCTACTAACTATCTTGGGCGTCCGCTATTTCTGGCGCGCCGCGTCGTTTTATGTCTTACTCACGCTCAGCGGGCTTATTCTCTCCATGGGACCGCGCCTGCAACTCATCGTAGACGGCGCGCACTATTTCGCCCTACCTTACATGCTCTTTTACAAATACGCGCCCGGCTTCGCCGCGATGCGCGTCCCCGCGCGGCTCGGCGTGCTGTTAATGTTGGGCATCGCGGTGCTCGCCGGCTACGGCGTCAGCGGCTTAACGAAGCGATTTCCCTCCGCGACGCGTTCCCTGATAATCCTATGCCTACTATTCTCACTAGGTGAATATCTCTCCATTCCACTCCGCGCCGCGCCGATCGAGACGGGCGCCGCGGTGCCCGGCGCGTATCACTGGCTCGCAGCGCAGCCCCCCGCGCTGATTTTCGAGTATCCATCAGTCGCGAGCTTCTGGATTACCGCGGATGGCGTATCCTTGCCCCGCTTGGCGCGCCACCAATACTTCTCCATCTATCACTGGCACGATCTGGTCATGGGCTACAGCGGTTTCTATCCCCCGCTCTTTTGGGAAAGCGCGAACGTTTCCTTAAATTTCCCTTCCGCCCCCGCGCTCGATTATCTACGCGGCTTCGGCGTCAACTACATCATCGTTCATTGGTACGAAATGTCACCCAAAGAGTGGGACGCCGCGCAGTTTCGCCTCGCATCGTTCTCGAATACGATGACGCCGGTTTACCAAGACGCGCGATCCACCATCTACGAAATCGCGCCCACCCCCGCGTCACCCTTCGTCATATCATCACTCTCCGCGCCTCCCGCCGCGCCCGCCGATACGCTCTCCTACGCGTATCTGCACATAGCCGGCCCCACATACCTAAAACGCGGCGCGGAATATATCGTCAATATGACCTGGCGCGGGGCGAATGAGGAAACCGATTCAGCGCGGCACACTGGCATTCTCCCCATCAGCTATTCGGGCGGAGAAACATATCTTCCCATTCTCATCCCCCCGTCGCCGGTCGGCGCGGGCGCGCTGGACGTCGCCGTCGCCGCGCAGGGGCAAGAAGTAATGCAAACTCAGATCACGGTAGAAACGCAGCCTGCCGTGCCATTTGTGCCCCCCGCGCTTCGGATGATAAACGCGGAGTTCGGGCGGCGCATCTTGCTTACGCACTATAGATTAGATAATCGCACATATCGCGCCAGCGAGACGATTGACATCACGCTGTATTGGCTCGCTCTCACAGACCTCCAACACGACACGTCCGAATACGTCCCGCGCCTGCAACTGTTCGCCGCCGACGGCACGCTGGTCGCCCAGCGCGACGTGCCCCCCGCGAACTTGCAGCGTCCCACTACCTCGTGGCGCGCCAACGAAGTTGTTCTCGACCGCGCCTGGCTCACGCTGCCGACCGACCTACCCGTAGGCGTATACCAACTCGCGGTGCAGGTCTACGATTCGAGCACCGGTGAAAACCTGCACATTCACGCGCCCGGCTTCACCGTCGCGGCGCATCGCCTGCACCTCGCGGAAATAAACATCAATTAGTTAATGGGACGCGGATTAACGCCGATAAACGCGGATTTTTTGGTTTTAGCGACATGTAATCCGCGCAAATCCGCGTGAATCCGCGTCCCCAAATTATAACCTGCCCAAACCATGAAAAACAAACTTAGTTCTCAATATCTCAACCGCGTACTACCGTTCACCCTTTGTCTGATACTCACCCTATTCGCGATTCAACCTCTATGCCAGCCCGGCTTTCCGGTCACCTCCGACGGCATCGTGCACTCCTACCGCGCCATTCAAGTGGAGCGCTGCTGGCGAGACGGCGTATTCTACTCGCGCCTGGCACCCGACATGAACATGGGCTACGGCTCGCTGCTCTACAACTTCACCGGCGCGCCGTTTAATTTTCTCGCGCAAGGGATCCACCAAATCGGTTTCAACTACGACCCCGCGCTGAAAATCTCCATCGCGCTGATCTTCATGGCGAGCACCATCGGCGCGTATCTGTTCGCGCGTTGTTGGTTCGATGTCCCTGCCGCGCTCCTCGCCGCCGCCGCGTACACCTACGCGCCCTTTCGCCTGCGCGAGGCATATTTTCAGGGCGACTACCCACAGTTCCTCGCCCTCGCGGTTGTCCCATTCATCCTCTGGAGCATCCATCGCCTCTACTATTCGCACCGCGCCCGCTACCTCGCCATCATCATCCCCGCGTATGCCACGCTCATCATGGCGCACAATATCACCGCGATGCTCTCCACCTATCTCATCGCTGCCTACGTGGTAAATCTACAAATTCACAAATTGGCAAATAGGCAATCGACTAAATTCGCCCACTCGTTCCTCCTCGTCATCGTCGCGCTGGCGTTGGGAGTGGGCATCAGCACCTTTTTCTGGTTCCCCGCGTTAGGAGAAAAAGAGTTCGTGCGCGTGGAGCTGCTGCGACAGGGTTTCTTTGATGTACGCCATAACTTTCTGACACTGAAAGAGATCATCGCGCCGGTGCTCCCGCTAGACCGCAGCGCGATCAACCCGCCGCACCCGATCACGCTCGGCGCCGTTCAACTGCTGTGCGCGCTCCCCGCGCTGCTCCTGCTGCGCGATAAAGAGCGGCGCGAAATCATCATCTTCAGCTTGCTCACGCTCAGCGGCGCGGTCGCGCTGATGCTCCCCATCTCTACGCCGATATGGAACATCGTGCCGCTGCTCGACTACGCCGAATTCCCCTGGCGGTGGATGGGCGTCGCCGCGCTCCCGCTCGCCATGCTCAGCGGCGCGGGCGCGGAGGTGCTCACCAATCCCAAAATGCGCTGGACATACACCACCATCGCGCTGGGTACGCTCATCATCGCGGTCATGCCGCGTCTGTATCTGCACGGAGAGATGACCTCGCTGAACGGCGAAAACCACGCCAGCATGGTGCGCTTCGAGAAGGAGACCGGCATCACTGGCACGACCAGCGCGGGCGAATTTCTGCCTAAAGGGGTCGAAGAACGCCCCAGCGATTCCCCGCTCGTGCCGCTGTATGCCGCGGGCGAATCGATAAATCATTTCGATTACAGTACCCTACCCAATGGCGCGGCAGTGACGCTGCTCGTCAACACCGCGCGCGGCGACCGCTATCATGTTAGCACGCCGGAGCCGTTCGCGGCGCGATTTTACCTGTATAACTACCCCGGCTGGCGCATACGCGTAGATGGCGCGGCGGTGCCGATTGTCGCCGATGAGAAAGGCTTCTTCGGCGCGCACTTGCCCGCGGGCGAATATGAGTTGAGCGTGATTTTCGAGGATACGCCGTTGCGCACCGCCGCGAACCTCGCCTCTATTGTATCTCTAATCACAACAGCGCTGGTCATTATCATCATCTATCATTCCAAATTTAAACTATCCCCTGAGCCAGCCAGCCAACCGCGCGCTATGCCACAGATAATTCTCATCGCACTGACATTGGGCTTTTTCGCGCTCAAAGTATTCTACGTTGACTCGCGCACCACCTGGTTTCGCCAAGAATCCGCGCTCGATGCCATACCCGACTGTGCGCGATACGTGCGCATAAATTTCGATGACAAGATACGGCTGTTGGGCTACACCGTATACAATCCCACGCTGCGGCGCGGCGAAAATCTGCACCTCACGCTGTTCTGGCAGGCTGTCACCCCGATGGATAAGCAATTCAGCACCTTCGTGCATCTGGCAGACCCCGCGGTGAGCCAAACTTTCATCAGCAGCAGCGATCATCTTCACCCCGGCGGCATTCCGACCGATGGCTGGGATACCGCGCGCTATGTACGCGATGATTTCAGCGTGCCAATCGCGCTCACCACGCCACCCGGCGTTTATCAGGCACAAGTCGGCGTGTATCACCAGCCGACGCAGATCGCCCTGCCACAAGCCGGTAAGGAGAACCGCGAGTTCATTCTGCCTGTAGCTATTCATGTCATGCGCCACGCGCCGCCGCGCCAGCGCGACGATTATCGGCTAGGCGACCGCGTGCAACTGATTGGGCATCGCGTCGCGCCGCAAGCAGTTCGCGCGGGCGAAAGTATCACCGTCACGCTCTATTGGCGAGCGACCAATTTCGTGAATCGCAACTACACCGTCTTTACGCATTTGGTAGATGAAAACAGCGCGGTGCGCGGGCAGCATGACGGGATGCCGGTCGGCAATAAGTATCGTACTACACAATGGCAGGTGGGCGAAATCATCGAAGATGAGCACGTACTGACGATAGACCCCGCCGCGCCGCTCGGCGCGTATCAAGTCGTAGTCGGCATGTACGACGCGGCGACGATGCAGCGGCTCCCCGCCGCGAGTGACAAAAACGCGTACCCCGATGGCGCGATACCGCTGGAAGCGGTCAGCGTTCAGCCTGCTGCCGCGCGATAGGGCGCGGAGGTTATGATAGCGCAATGGGGATTGCGCCCTATAATAAATCGCGCTGCTCAGCGCGCAATC
>CAZSIG010000109.1:0-1975 GCA_964606195.1 uncultured Anaerolineales bacterium | reverse complement strand
TAAATCGCGCTGCTCAGCGCGCAATCCCTATTGCGCCCTTTGCGCCCTCTGAAACTATCTGCTATAATTTAAGCTGTTATGACAGAGAAAGTACGACTAGAGGCAATAATACACGGCAGGGTACAGGGAGTGGGGTTTCGCTATTTCACGCGCCGTGAGGCGCAGGCGATGGATTTGAAGGGCTACGTGAAGAACGAATGGGATGGTACGGTCAAGGCGGTCGCGGAAGGAGACCGCGCGACGCTGCGGAAGTTTTTGAACAAATTACGGCGCGGTCCCGGCACCGCGTTTGTGCGAAGGGTTGAGGAGAATTGGGGAGAAGCGACGGGAGAGTTCCGCAGCTTCGGCGTTAGGTATTAATTAACCACCAAGAACACAAAGGACACTAAGATAGGACTTTCGCAAACCGCGAGGTAATTAACCGCAGAGAGTGCAGGGAACGCGGAGTTTTTCTGAAAAATTTTGGCTCTACACGGATTTGTGGGGTAGGGCAGGTTTCCATACCTGCCATTTTTCCCGATGATTTGGAACGGCGGCTAAGAAAGCCACCCTACTAAGATAATTATTGCTTCGTATGAGCGATTTTAACCGCGTATGGATATTATTGAAGAGGAAAGCCTTTGTGCTCTTAGTGTCCTTTGTGGTTAAATCAGAGTCACATTTTACGTTTCACTCATTACGTTACCATGGCTACATACCAAGAACTAAAATTCACCGTCACTGACAGTGGAGACCGCGTAGATAAATACATAGCCAATGCCGCGTCTGCCCTATCGCGGGCTACGGTACAAAAGCTACTAGCGCAAGACCTGATTACCGTCAACGGTGCGATACCCAAAGCGAGTTACAAAGTCGCGGCGGGCGATTACATTCGCGTTCGCGCTCCGGTGATAGAGGAGACACCGCCGCAGCCGGAGGATATTCCGCTCGATATTTTGTATGAGGACGATGACATAATCGCGATCGACAAACCCGCGGGGCTAATCGTTCACCCCGCCGACACGCACAAAGAGGGAACACTGGTCAACGCGCTGCTGCAAGCCCGTCCAGAAATCGCCACTGTGGGCGACCGCGATCGTCCCGGCATCGTACACCGTCTGGACAAGGATACGTCGGGCGTAGTGCTGGTCGCCAAGAACGAAACGGCGCGGCGCGATTTGTTACAACAATTCAAGACGCGGCAGATACGCAAAATCTACCTCGCACTGCTGGAGGGGGAAGTGAATCCGAAAAAGGGGATCATCGACGCGCCGATTGGCAGAGACGCGCGCCGCCGCCAGCGCATGGCGGTTATTCCCGACGGCAAACCCGCGATAACCGAATACCACGTTCAGGAATATATCACCTCGCCCCGCGCCTATACCCTCGTGAAAATCACGATGCACACGGGGCGCACGCACCAGATTCGCGTGCACTGCGCGTTCATCGGGCACCCGGTGGTGGGCGACGCGGTCTATGGATATGGCAAACGGGCGCGCGATGGTGTTTCGACGATCGCGGAGTTAAACCGGCAGTTTCTCCACGCGCATATCATAGGATTCCAATCTCCAAGTACTGGCGAATACCACACCGTCACCGCGCCGCTCGCGCCGGATTTACAAGCAATAATCGATAATCTGATTGTTTAACCCCAGAGACACAGAGGACACTGGGAAAATTAAGAAGACCTCTGTGTCGCGGCATTTTTTATTATCTGACTAAATTACAAGGAGTTATTTTATGACAAAATCCACAGAGTTCCGAGACGAAGCTCTACAGAATATCCTCAATGAGATGTACAAAACCAACAGATTTATCAGCATTGTGTTGGCGAGCGACCGCCACGCCTTGCCCATCGCGGAGGTGAGCGGAGAATACGACGCGGATGCGCTCTCGGTGCTGGTAGCATTTATCAAGGATACTATTGAGAAACGTACTGTGGAATTGAATTTGGGACATATTCACAGAGTCGCGATAGAGAACGAGGATAAGATGG
>CAZSIG010000108.1:0-9551 GCA_964606195.1 uncultured Anaerolineales bacterium | reverse complement strand
TGGGCAAGTATGAGGAGGCGCTCGCCGCCTACCACCGCGCCCTTGAGTTGGGACTTGATGAAGGTTCCCTTCACGCTTCGTTAGCAGCTTGTTATCGGCATTTTGGGCAAGAACAGGAATATTCACAACATATCGCCCGCGCCCGCGAATTGATGGCAAATGAGGATGATTATAACAAAGCATGTATCGAAGCGATTGCTGGAAACGCGGAGGCGGCGTTGGGGTATCTGAAGCGCGCGTTGGAGACCGCACCGATGAAGCGGGAATGGGCGCGGCGCGATCCCGACTTTGAGAGCTTGCGCGAAGATGCACGATTTAGGGAATTAGTGGGAGAATAGTTCCATCGCTCGCGTTGTGTAATTAAATCAGCACCGTCTAAGCGCACCCATAAAGGGTGCGCCTACAATGTAGCCGCAGGCTTTACGCCTGCGCTGACCGCGCCAAGTGAGTAAGTTGTTTAATTCGCGATCCTAAGCTAATTTATGAACTATACCGAACCAAACCCACAATTTCTTCACACGCTGATAGACAACCTGCCCGGCATGGCATACCGCTGCCGCGACGACGAGAACTGGACGATGCTGTTCGTCAGCGCGGGCGCGTTCGAGTTGACCGGCTACCACCCGGCGGAGTTGATAGAGAACCGCGTCGTCGGTTATGGCGACTTGATTCACTCTGCAGACCGCGAGCAGGTTGGGCGCGAAGTGCGTACCGCGCTGGCTAAGAGGCAGCCCTTCAAAATCACCTACCGCATCACGACCGCCGGCGGCGCGGAAAAGTGGGTCTGGGAACAGGGGCGCGGTATATACTCTGACGATGGGGATTTGGAGGCTATCGAGGGCTTCATCTCCGATGTCACGCCGCAAACTAACGCGCAGCTCAAGCTGTACGAGGAAGCCGAACGCCGCGCCGACGAAAATCAAACCTTGCTCTCGGTGCACCAGGCGCTCACCAGCCACCTCGACCTCGCTGCGGTGTTGCAGTTGATCGCGGACGAGGCGCGCCGCCTGACGAACGCGCGTATAAGCTCGGTCTATCTGCTTGAGGGAAAATTTTTGCGTCTGGCAGTCATCTCCGGCACCGGCGAAGAACGCGCGAATTTTCCCATCGGCTACCGCTTTCCGGTGGACAATTCCATATTTGGGCAGGTGGTGACGAGCGGCAAGTCCATCTTCGTGCCGGACGTAAGCGAGCACCCGGGAGGGTATCCCGATGCGCGGCGGCGGCTCAATCACCAAGCCGCGATCATCGTGCCGATGATTTCGGGCACAGTGCCGGTCGGCGGTTTCTCGGTCATCGACAAGTTAGACGGTGAATTCAACGCGGAGGACGAGCGTGTTCTGACCACGTTCGCGGCGGTCGCCGCCATCGCGGTGGATAACGCGCGCTTGTACGAGGAAGAACAGGAACGCCGCGAGGTCGCGGAGGGGTTGCGCGGGATCATGGCGATTCTTAACTCTGACCGTCCCGTCGGTGAGATTTTGGACTACACAATGAATCGGGCGCAGAAGCTGTTGGGGGCGAGCGCGGGGTTGATCTATCGGCTTGAGGACGCGGGACGCATGGCGCGGCTTGAGGCGACGTGGGGCTTAGATGAGGAACTGCAAAATTTCGAGACTGTACCACTGTATCGAGGCAGTTCCAACCGCGCTATCAGCCAACGCCAGCCCTACGCGATCACCGATTTCGCCGCGCACCTACGGCGCGAGCTTCCCGATACGGCGGTCTTGCCCCCGGCTGCCGCTGCCTGGCTGAACGCCCTCGCCAGCCATTATCAGGCGCACCTCAACGTGCCGCTGATTGTGCGTGAGGAGGTTTACGGCGGGTTGCAATTTTATTATCCCGAACCGCGCTCCTTTTCTACGGAGGATATCGAGCTTGGCGCGACGTTGGGCGAGCACGTCTCTCTAGCGATCGAGAACGCGCGCCTGCGCGACCGCGCCGAAGAGGCTGCCGCCGCCACCGAGCGCAATCGGCTGGCGCGCGACCTGCACGACGCGGTGACGCAGACGCTATTTTCCGCCAGCCTAATCGCCGACGTGCTGCCCGAAATCTGGGAGAGCGATCCTCAAGAGGGCAAGGAATTGCTGAACGAAATACGGCAGTTGAGTCGCGGCGCGCTGGCGGAGATGCGCACGCTGCTGCTAGAATTGCGCCCGGAATCGTTGGTCAAGGCGACGTGGCGCGATCTACTGAGACAACTCGCGGAGGCTACTACCGGGCGAACCGGCGTGCCGGTCCAGGTGACGGTTGAGGAGGAGGGCAAACTGCCCGCGCCTGTTCAGGTCGCGCTGTATCGTATCGCGCAGGAGGCGTTCAATAACATCGCCAAGCACGCCCGCGCCAGTCACGTTACGGTGAGTATGCGTTGCGACGCGCAGCGAATGCAATTGCGCGTCTGCGACGACGGATGCGGTTTTGACCTCGATGGTATTTCTGCGGAGCATCTGGGCTTGAGCATCATGCGCGAGCGCGCGGAGAGCGTGGGCGCGGAGCTGCGAATCGAGAGTTGCGCGGGAGAAGGGACGGAGATCGTAGTTAATTGGTGTGACAGTTAGTAGCGGTAAAGAAGTGAGTTAGGAAAAAGTAACCTGCTGATTTAACCACTAAGGTCACCAAGAACACGAAGTGTTTTTTGTCAATAGCGATTATACGCGGTCAAAAATTATCATACGAGGCAAGATTTATCTTAGTGTCCTTTGTGTTCTTGGTGGTTGAATATTTTAGGACTTACGCAACTTCGGGGTATTTTTACCGCCGAGCACGCAGAGCTTTTGATATAGCTTTTGTCGTCTAAGAAATATGACTTGCAATGATTGGATGTGACCGCGTATGATGGTTGCAAAAATTATTCCTTTGAGAAAACTCCGCGTCCTCCGCGCTCTCTGCGGTAAAATTATTGTGAATTTGCGTAAGTTCTGTTAGTGTCCTTTGTGTTCTTGGTGGTTGAATAATTGTAATTTTAACTTTTACTTACAATTTATACTACTCGACAAACAAGGAGAGTATGCTGATGAGTGAGAAGAATTCTATTCGCGTCTTAATCGTTGACGACCACGCGATGGTGCGGCGGGGGCTAAGCGCGTTTTTACTAGCCCAATCTGATCTCGAGATGATCGGAGAAGCCGCCGACGGCGCGGAGGCGGTGCGGCGGTGCGCGGAGTTAAAGCCCGACGTGGTGTTGATGGATTTGGTCATGCCCAAAACAGATGGTGTGGAAGCGACGCGGCTGATTCGCGCGCGATTTCCGCGCACGCAGGTCATCGCCCTGACGAGCTTTCAGGAAGACGAGTTGGTACAAGATGCCTTGCGCGCGGGCGCGATCAGCTATCTGCTCAAAAACGTCTCGGCTGACGAATTAGTGAAGGCAATTCGCGCCGCACATAGGGGAATGTCCACACTCGCGCCGGAGGTGGTACAGGCATTGGTACACCCAGCCACGGCAGCGGATGAGCCGAAGCCGGGGGCGGATTTGACGCCGCGCGAACGCGAGGTTCTGGCTCTATTAGTCGAAGGCTTGAGCAATCCCGAAATCGCGGAGCGGCTGATCGTCAGTCGCTCGACGGTCAAGGCGCACGTCAGCAGCATCCTCTCCAAATTGAATGTAGCTAATCGCAGCGAGGCGGTCGCGGTCGCGGTGCGGCACGACCTAGCCACCTGACCAGGTCAAAGATTAGCCATTCGTATAATCGCGAAATCCCCCAGATACCTGATGTGTTTGGGGGATTTCTGTGTTATACTGTATTCAATGCTTGAGAGGAGAGTAAGATGCACGTTTTAATCGCTGATGATCAACCGCGCGTGCGCTTTGCGCTGCGCGTGATGTTGGAGAAACAACTCGAACTGCATATCGCGGCAGAGGTCGCCGATGCTCAGAGCCTGTTGACGCGGTTGCAAGACGAGCAGCCCGACGCGGTGTTGCTCGACTGGCAATTACCGGGGCTGGTGCAAATCGGCTCGGTGTCCGCCTTATACGAGATTGATCCTGAGTTGACGGTAATAGTGTTCAGTGGGCGACCGGAGGCGCGGCAAGCCGCGCTCGATGCGGGAGCGACGGCTTTCGTCAGCAAAATCGACCCGCCGGAGATGGTGTTAAACGTGCTGCGCGAATTAGAATAGTAGTCAATAAATCACAGGAGGAAAGCTAAAATGACAAATGAGAATAGAAGGAAAGGTATCATCACTTTTTTGATAATCACCGCGGCGTTGAGCGCGATATTCTACTATTTCATCATTTCCAGCGGTACGCTGCAAGCGGCAGGAGGTTTATATATTTTCGGCTTGATGTGGTGCCCCGGCATCGCGGCGATTATCACTCGGCTGATTTACCAGCGCAACCTGCGCGGTTTCGGGTGGAGACTTGGCAAGTTACGCTATCTGTTGCTTGGCTACGCCATTCCATTCTTGCTCGCGCTGATAGCCTACGCGGTCATCTGGCTGACCGGGCTGGGGGGTAGGTTTTATGACGAAGAATTCGTGAAGGCTATCGCTAACCGGTACGGACTGGTAACGCAATCGCCCGCGATGATCATCGCGTTCTATCTAGCGATCTCCGGAATTGTTGGCGTAATCAGCAGTTGTGTCACCGCGTTGGGTGAGGAGTTGGGATGGCGCGGTTTTCTAGCGCCCGAATTGGCGAAAACGACTACCTTTACCAAAACCGCGCTGATTAGCGGGGTGATTTGGGCGGTGTGGCACTACCCCGGCATTCTCTTCGCGGATTACAACACCGATACGCCGAACTGGTTCGCGATAATCACCTTCACCATTTATATAGTAGGAATAAGTTTCGTCATCACCTGGTTACGCCTCAAGTCAGGCAGCCTGTGGACAGCGATGCTCCTACACGCGAGTCAAAATCTGTTCGTGCAAGCTTTCTTCGATCCGCTGACGATAGATACAAAACTATCCCCGTATATCACTGGAGAATTTGGCATAGCGATGGTGATCGTTTACGCTGCTGCCGCGTTCATCTTCTGGAAACGGCGCGGTGAACTGGAGATTAGATGATAGGCGGTTGTACTAATTTTCTCAGCAACGATGTTGCTAACTTTGCGTAAAGCGTTGGGGACGGGATTTACACAATCAATTATTTTTTAATGAAAGAGTGAAGAACACCATGATGAAAACTAAACTTTTGTATTTAGTAGTAGGATTGATTGGCATATTGACGTTATTGCCGGTAGGGGTAGCGCCCTTTATCACCGGGGTACCGGTGTGGGTAGGATTAGTGCTCGTGTTGATAGATGTCGCGCTGATTGTAGGAGTGTCGCGAACTGCATATACGCCATTCATCAAAGCTCTGGTATTGATTGGTGGATTCCTCATCGTCGCGGTGATTACCGTCGCGTTATCACAGTTCATGGCTTACACGCCGTCCATTCGCGACGCGAAGGGCAACTCGGTGCCGGGCAGTATCGCGGTGATGGAACGCGTAGAGCTTAACGGCAGTCGGCAATGGATCACCATTCGCGGCAAAGATGTGAACAATCCCGTGTTGCTCTTTCTATCGGGTGGACCGGGGGGCAGTGAGCTACCCTCGACGCGCCTACACTTGGGCGCGCTGGAAGAGCATTTCGTCGTAGTGAACTGGGACCAGCCCGGCGCAGCAAAATCCTATGGCGCGGTCGACATCGATACGCTGACGCCGGAGCGGTACGTCGCCGATGGGCACGCGCTGGTGCAGCATCTACGCGGGCGTTTTGACGAGGATAAGATTTACTTGATGGGCGAGTCGTGGGGCACTATTTTGGGCATCTGGCTGGTGCGCGATTATCCGGAATTGTTCCACGCCTTCGTCAGTAGTGGGCAGATGGTCAACACGACGGAGAACGATATAATGGGCTACGAGTTTGCTCTGCAATATCTCACTGAGCGTGGGGAGACGGAGCGGATTGAGACGTTACGCCGCAACGGTCCCCCGCCATACACTGAGGGGAATCTGGTTCTTACTTACGCCGCGTATCTTGGCGTACTCAACGATTACATGAACCAACACGCGCATGGTGCGGATGCTGATATTCTGATCGACGCGATCAAAGAGCCAGAGTATGGCTTGCTCGACAAGGTAAATTGGATTCGGGGCTTGATGGACGTGTTCAACGCGGTTTATCCCCAATTGGCAGACCTAGACCTAGCGACACAGGCTGCGGATTTGAAAGTGCCGGTCTACTTCCTTGTCGGGCGACACGATGTGAACGCGATGACTCCGTTGGTGGAGCGGTATTATGACATGCTGGACGCGCCGCACAAAGAGTTGATCTGGTTTGAAAAGTCGGGACACCCTCCGTTGTATTCGGAGGCGGACAAAGTAGTGGACATTATGGTGAGTAAAGTGCTGGCGCATTCTGTTGAGGCAGAGCAATAAACGGAGGTGCAAGATGAGTGGGTATGAACCTTCTGCCTTTGAAGTTTTTCTCACGCGGTTGTTAGGGAGAACTTTGCTTAGTCCGTACTATTATCATTATGTGGGTGGTTTGCCGTTGCGCGGTGATGAACGTGTGTTAGACTACGGTTCCGGCTCTGGTGTTTGTTCGCGCCATCTGGCGGCGCGGTTGGCGCGGGGAAATGGACATTTGACCTGCGTGGATGTTTCAGCTACCTGGCAGCGCGTTATTCGGCGGGCGCTGAAGCGGTTTGACCATGTCGATTATGCTTGTGGAAACATCAGTACTTTGGACATTCCCGATGGTGCTTACGACGTTGTCTTTATCCATTTCGTCCTGCACGACATCCCGCGCGACGAACAGCCTGACGTAGCGCGGGCGTTAGCTCGTAAACTCAAACCCGATGGTCAGCTCTTCATTCGCGAGCCAGCCGAGCCTGGTCATGGCATGTCCCTCGCGGAGATGGGGACTGTGTTGACTGAAAACGGTTTCGAGCTAGTTACCAGCAGCACGGAGCGTATATTCCTCATCGGAGAAGTCAGTGACGGGGTTTTCAAGGTGATGTAAGGAAGAAACTGCCACTAATGCGCGAATTTTCTGTTCACAAAAATGGAGGTAAGTCACGTTTATGAATCAGCAGGAAGATGTTGTAATCAACACTAAAAACCTGACGCGACATTTCGATGATGTCGTGGCAGTGGACGACCTAAATCTACAAGTGCATCGCGGCGAAGTGTTCGGGTTTCTCGGACACAACGGCGCGGGCAAGACCACTACCGTGCGGCTGCTGAACGGCGTGCTCAACGCCACTGCAGGTGACGCCCGCGTGCTCAATCTCGATCCCGCGCAGGATGGTCATCTGCTGCGCCGCCGGACGGGCGTGCTGACCGAGACCCCGTCGCTCTACGAGCGGCTGGCTGCACGCGAGAACCTGCGTATCTTCGCCGAACTATACGATGTCCCGCGCGCGGAGGTGGATGGGCGCGTGGCAGAGTTATTGAGCAATTTTGAGCTTGCCGACCGCGCCGATGAGCGCGTTGGCGGCTACAGCAAGGGGATGAAGCAACGTCTGGCACTGGCGCGCACCCTGTTGCATCGTCCGGAAATTCTGTTTCTGGACGAGCCGACCGCGGGGTTAGATCCCATAGCCGCGCATCAAGTTCATGAACTGATTATCCAGCAAAGCCGCGCTCAAGGGAACACAGTTTTCATGTGTACGCATAACCTCAACGAGGCGCAACAATTGTGTGACCGCGTCGCGGTGATGGAACATGGTAAGATGGTCGCGCTGGGCAGTCCGGCAGAACTAGCGCACAATCTGTGGCGCGGTACTCGGCTGGAAATCGAACTCGCGCCCGAGAGCGCGCCGCGCATGTTGGAGAGTATCGAAAATATGCCGATGGTCACTGATGTTGAGGGGGATACGAATGTCGTGCAGGTCACGGTCACGGAGCGAGAGGCTATTCCGGAGATAGTTGCCGCGCTGGTGAGCGCGGGCGAGCGCATCTACCGCCTGACGCCGCAGGAGCCGACACTGGAGGATGTCTATTTCGCGCTGCACCGTGAGGAGAGATAAATATCAATTCACAAAAAAAGATAGGAGGTAAAACATGAATCTGAACTTGAATATTAGAGCGATTCGCGCTATTATCCGCAAGGATTTGAGCATGGTTTTTCGCAACAGAATGGTAACGCTGCCGATGATCATCGTACCGTTGATATTTCTGGTCATAATGCCGGGGTTGTCCGCGCTGGCGCCCGTCATCGCGCCTGATGTTTGGTCAGTGCAAAGTGATGTTGATGAGGTATTATCGCAAATGCCGCCAGCCTTGTTATCGAAATTGGCGGACTTGAACGCGGCGCAGGGGTGGATCATGGTAACCATCGTATACTTCGGCGCGCCGCTCTTCCTGATAATTCCCACTATGGTCGCCAACGTCATCGCGGCGGACAGCATCGTCGGGGAGAAGGAGCGCAAGACGATGGAGGGGCTGCTCTACACTCCCACCACCGACCGCGATATTCTGGTGGGCAAACTGCTCGCCGCGTGGCTGCCCGCGTTGGGGATCGCGCTGGGCGGGTTCGTGCTTTACAGTCTCGTGGCCAACATAGCCGCCTGGCCGGTGATGGGGAGAGTGTACTTTCCTAATTTGATGTGGCTAGTGTTGATAATCTGGTTCGCGCCCGCGGTGGCGGGGATGGGCTTGGGCGCGATGTTGGTGGTTTCGACGCGCGTCAATTCGGTGCAAGAGGCTTACCAGTTGGGCACCATGGTGATACTGCCCATCGTTCTCCTGCTGATAGGACAAACCAGCGGCTTGCTTTACTTCAATGTGGGATTGGTGATATTACTGGGACTGTTGGTATGGATAGTGGATGCCGCGGTGCTGAGATACGCCATTCACTCGTTCCAGCGCGGCGAGATCATCGCGCGGTTGTAGGTATAGGTCTTACGTAAGTTCATAATAATTTAACCGCCGAGCACGCGGAGAACGCAAAGATTTGGGGAGCATGAAGTTTAGTGAATGTTCTAGCTACCTGACAGGTTGCTGTCTCGCGCCGCGCTACCGTGAGTGAACTCACGGTTGTTATGAGAAACGCGCTGAAGCGCGTTATGCCGAACATGCTTCAGCATGTTTTCCGTAGCCGCGCCGAGTTCACTCGGCGAACAGCAGCGCGGGCTGAAGGGCTAATTTGAAAATGTCAGGTAGCTAGATATAAACTCTAGTTTTTACGACAGGACTTGCGCAAATTCACAATAATTTCACCGCAGAGAGCGCGGAGGACGCGGAGTTTTCTCAGAGGAATAATTTTGTAACCATTATATGCAGTCACATCCAATCATTGAAAATCATATTTCTTAGACGACAAAAGCTATATCAAAACCTCTGCGCTCGTAGTTTATCCCCGTATGGAGACGTGCTCGGCGGTGAAAAAATACACCGAAGTAACGAGATTTCGTAACCGCGGCACTTTAGAAATGTCATTCTGAGGAGCGCAGCGACGAAGAATCTCGTTTTAGGTGGTAGTAGTACTCCGCGAAGCGAGATTCTTCGCTCCCGGCGGTCGCTCAGAATGACACTCTAGCGCGAAATCTCGTTGTAGTACTAATAGGACTTACGCAAAACCGCACTATGATTCACCGCAGAGGGCGCCGAGGACGCG
>CAZSIG010000107.1:0-9565 GCA_964606195.1 uncultured Anaerolineales bacterium | reverse complement strand
TTGAGGTTGTTGCGGATTACGCGGGGTGGGAGCGGGGGGTGATAATAAAAAGGACGCTATGGGGATAGCGTCCTGGAGTATTGAGCGCGGTTGCCACAGAGCGCAATCCCATATGCGTCAGCTTAATTTTAGGGCGATGTAAATTTCAAGCGCGGAGGCGCATTATCAGTTCGCTCCAAGCCCCCGTCTCGGGGGCGTCTAAGCCCACAGCATCGTCCTATTTCCAAACGCCCCCGCGGACGGGGGCTTAGAGCACTGGTATAGCCGCGGGCTGCGCTTAAGTTGACGCATATGGGGCGCAATCCCCCGATTTGACAAATCTAGAAGATGCTATTGCCCCTCGGATTACGCGGGGACGCTACGGAGATAGCGTCCTGGGGTATTGAGCGCGGTTGCCACAGGGCGCAATCCCCATTGCGTCCCAAATTACCCCGAATTACGCGGGAACGCTATGGGGATAGCGTCCTAGTTGGTCCCTCTACTCAAACAAAGGCACGAAATCGAACTTGTTCACATCCACTAACCCCTTATCGGTCAATTTCAAATTGGGAATGACCGGCAACGCGAGGAAAGAGAGCATCATAAATGGCTCTGCCACCGCGCAGCCTAGTTCGTGCGCGGCAGTTTGAAGATCGCCCAATTCTCGGCGCACAGTCTCTATCGGCTTCTCCGACATAAGCCCCGCGATCGGCAAGGGTAACTCCGCCACCGTTTTACCATCCACCGTCGCTGCCAATCCCCCGCCCATATCCACAATTTTGTGCGCCACCGCCATCATATCCGCGTCGTTCGTGCCCACCACGATCAGATTATGCGAATCGTGTGCCACAGAAGAGCCAATCGCGCCGCGTTTCAAGCCCATCCCCTTAACGAAGCCCAAACCGACGTTGCCGGACGCCATGTGCCGCTCCAGCACCGCGACCTTCAAAATATCGTTGACTACATCTGAGACCGCTTGCCCGTCCACGACGTTGGCATCCTCGATCAGCATCTCGGTGATGAGTTGATTGGGGATTAAACCGATGACGCGCACCTTTTCTCCCTGCGCGGGTATCTCCAAACCATCCACCTTGCTCCAGTTCACGTTCATCGAACTGCGCAGGCGAATGCTTTTCGGCTCCACCTCTAGCGGGAGCATCTCCCCTTCTTCCGCAACCAACTTTCCGCCGCGATAAACCTGCCGAATGTGGAAATTGGTGAACCCCTCGAAGACTACCAAATCAGCGCGATAGCCGGGGGCGACCGCGCCGTTCTCGTTCAGTCCGAAGTATTGCGCGGGGTTGAGCGTTGCCATCTGAATCGCGGTGATGGGGTTCAAGCCCATATCGATCGCGGTGCGAATGATGGAATCGATGTCTCCCTCGTCGATTAAATCGGCGGGATGGCGGTCGTCGGTGCAGAACATGCAGCGGCGGGAGTTCGCCGCGGTGACGAGGGGAAGCAGATCGCGCAGGTTACGCGCGGTAGACCCCTCGCGAATCATGATGTGCATACCCAGTCGCAGTTTCTCGCGCGCCTCTTCTATGGTGGTACACTCGTGGTCAGAACGAATGCCCGCCGCGACGTAGGCGTTCAGGTCACGCCCGCTCAGCCCCGGCGCGTGACCATCTATCAATTTTTTATTCCCTAAACTTATCTTTTCCAGCACTTCGGGATCCCGCGCCAACACTCCCGGATAATTCATCATCTCCGCGATACCCAAGATCCACGGGTCGTCGATCAGCAGCTTGAGGTCATACGCGGTCAGCGACGACCCCGACGTTTCCAGATGTGTCGCGGGCACGCACGAGGGCAACATGATGTAATTGCTCATCGGGTTGTATTTACTGGCAGCCTTGATATATTTGATGCCGTCGAAGCCCATGACGTTCGCGATCTCGTGGGGATCGGTGATGACGGTCGTGGTGCCGCGCGGCACTACGGTGCGCGCGAATTCGCGCACGCTGACCATAGAGCTTTCGATATGCACGTGCGCGTTGATGAAGCTAGGGCACACGTAGGCGCCCTTTAGGTCTATCTCGCGCTTCGCGTTGTAGTCACCCAAGCCGACAACGCGCGTATGGTATATCGCGACATTAGTATCGTGTATATCTCCCGAAAATACGTTGACGACGCGGGCATTTTTAAGCACTAAATCGGCAACGCGTTCCCCCCGCGCCACTTGAATAGTCTCTGCTAATTCCATGTGTTTATACCTCCTCGCATAAGCTGGTGATTGTAATAGAGTTTATATCAATTTGTTGACGCGTAGCTAATGGAACGCAGATTTTCCTGATTTAACTGATTTACGCTGATTTTTATGTTTTTGGTTAAGCAAAAGCGCGGCACAAGCGCCCAAATCTGCGAAAATCAGGCCAATCTGCGTTATCTGCGTTCCATTCATGGCGCGGTCAAATAAATCAATATAATGTCTAATAAGGTTGTTTCCTAATAAGCTGGACAGAAAATAGGACGCGGATTTTCGCGGATTGACGCGGATAAATAGCTTAAAATCCTGAAAATCCGCGTGAATCCGCGTCCTATATAATTACTTTCCTGTCCAAAATCTTATTTGGGAACAAGCCTAATGTGTAAAGAGTAAGATTTCAGATAACCTGTGGTGATTATAGCACGCGTAATATCACGCGGCAAATTGATTGCGCGGTGTTTGCCCTTTGATGATAGCTATGGCAAACTTTTAGGCTCTTTGGGATTTCGCATGGTGCGCAGCGCGAGACAGCAAACTGTCAGGTAGCTAGGAATTTTTATTCATTACGAAAGCCCCGCGGTGGGAGTGCCGGGGGGCTTTTACTAAATCTGACGATTGTTCCGCAACAAAGTTAATAATTGCGGCTCTACGCGGATTCGTGGGGTAGGGCAGGTTTCTTACCTGCCGTTTTCGCCGATGATAAAGAACGGCGGCTAAGAAAGCCGCCCTACGCGAGTATTTTAAGTCCCGCGCCCATACTTTTTACCCCACGAATCTGAGTTGACCCATAATTGCTTAGTTGTCACTGCTCAATTTCCCCAACGCCGCGATATCTTCCTCCAACTCGCGCGTCGCGGTGACTGCCAGTTCCCAATCAAAATAATCTTGCTCCGCGTCGAAACTGACATCTGTAGAATTGACGCGTTCTACCATTTTCTCAGGAATAATGCGCTTCTACTTCCGATAAAAACTCTGCGAAATCTACTGGCGAGCAAGACACATGTCGATATGGTTCCCCAAAAGGATGTCTGTGCCACCCCATCTTGGCATTATCCGCGCCGAATATTCTTTGGTTTCCCATTATCAACGCAAAAGCTGTCTTATGTGTTGTCACATTGTAAAAAACATTGATGAAAGCATTCGCGATAGTCAAATGCACCCGTATATTAAGAATATCAGCATCTACTAACAGCTCCTCAACATAACTAACCAATGGGGCGCGACTACAAACTTGTCGTAAATCGTAAAGTAACTGAATCGTTGTTACGGTAACCATGCTAATTTATCCATTAATCTTTTGCGCCGCGTGACCAACGCTTCCCAAGCCAAATAGTCTTGCTCCGCTTCGTAAGTGTAATGTTCTTCACAATCTTCAGCATCCCATATCTGCTTATAACTATCAAAAGACATGTCATACTTTTCTTCGAAGCGATTCAACGCGGTTTCTATCTCTGCCAGTTTATGTTGGGAATAGTCGCGTATCATTAATGTCAATGCCATATCAAATCGTGGCTCGCCAGTTAATTCCGTAAGTACTTGTGTCGTTTCTTTTGGTAATACAACCATAGCTTCTTGCATCTCTATTTCCCTCCCCAACCATTGTAGCACGGAAAAACCGCGCTGTCAATCACCGCGCCAATTTGCCCCGCGCCTTAAAGTAGCGTAAAATGACCGCATAGTAATAGCCAATAGTGGTTAATTTGATGACCACGCGGGCATGTTCATTGGCACTTAGTGACTACAATTCACCGCGTATAGACTTCCAAAGTCTTGGAAAACATCGGTAGCCAGTGCCTCCATGCTATTAAGGAGAAAAAATGCACGTAACCGCGCCGCATGAATGGAACGTATCAACAGAAGAAGCACAAGAGATACAATATAAACTTCGGAAGAAGCTAATCACCGAAACAACTTTCACCGAAGTACACACCGTTGCGGGGGTAGATGTCGGGTTTCCGCGCGCCGGCGGCGGAGAAATCGCCCGCGCCGCGATTGTGGTGCTCGATTTCCCCACCTTACAGCCGGTCGATTACAACGTCGCGGAGATGCCGGTCGAGATGCCGTATATTCCCGGCTATCTCAGCTTTCGCGAGGGACCGGCGGTGCTCGCCGCGCTGGAGAAGCTCTCCACCACGCCCGACCTGTTCATCTTCGATGGACAAGGCATCGCGCACCCGCGCGGGTTGGGTATCGCCGCGCACTTGGGAATAATCATGGATATGCCCGCGATAGGGTGCGCGAAATCGCGGCTGTACGGCACACACGAGATGCCCGCGGCGGAGAAGGGGAGCATTGCGCCGCTGTACGCCAACGGCGCGATTATCGGCAACATATTGCGAACGCGCACCGATGTCAAACCGGTTTACGTCTCAATTGGACACCGAATCGACCTGAAAACCGCGACTGATTACGTGTTACGGTGTTGTATTAAGTACAAGCTGCCAGAGACGACGCGGTACGCCGATAAAGTCGCAGGTGGCGCGAAAATTGTCATCAAACCGCGCGCGAGTAACACTATAGTCAGGACTTACGCAACTTCGGGGTATTTTTTACCGCCGAGCACGCCGAGAGCGCAGAGTTTTTGATATAACTTTTGCCGTCTAAAAAATATGACTTTCAATGATTGCCTATGACCGCGTATGCTGGAAGCAAAATTATTCCTTTGAGAAAACTCCGCGTCCTCCGCGCTCTCTGCGGTGAAATTATGGTAAATTTGCGTAAGTCCTATAGTGATGCAAAATCCCCCCAAACAAAAAACCAATTTTACAGAGCAGTTGTTGGGATGTTTGGGAACAGAGCCATTAGCAGATTACGATTGGGAGTGGAGAATAAATGACGAAAAGCACATCCATTGAGCGATTGCGAGAATTAAGAGAGCGAGCGAAACAGGGCGGCGGGCAGAAGCGCATCGCCGCGCAGCACGCTAAAGGCAAGATGACCGCGCGCGAACGGCTGGAGAAGCTGTTGGACGGCGGCTCATTTCGCGAACTAGATATGTTCGTCACACATCATGCGGGCGGTTTCGGCATGGCGGACAAGCGATTTTTGTCCGACGGCGTGGTGACCGGCTGGGGCACGATTGATGGGCGGCAGGTCTACGTCTATAGCCAAGATTTCACCGTGCTCGGCGGCAGTCTGGGCGCGGCGCACGCGGAAAAAATCTGCAAGGTGATGGACTTGGCGATGAAAAATGGCGCGCCCCTCATCGGCTTGAACGATTCGGGCGGGGCGCGAATTCAAGAGGGAGTCGCCAGCTTGGAGGGATACGCGGGTATTTTCCTACGCAATACCCTCGCTTCCGGCGTCATTCCGCAAATCACCGCGATAATGGGACCTTGCGCGGGTGGCGCGGTCTACAGCCCCGCGATAACCGACTTCACACTGATGGTGAAGAACACCAGCCACATGTTCATCACTGGTCCCGAAGTGGTGAAATCAGTGACGCAAGAAGATGTGACCTTTGAAGAATTGGGCGGCGCGATGACGCACAGCACCAAGAGTGGGGTGTGCAATCTGATCGCTGAGGATGAGGAGGACGCGTTGCTGCTCATCCGCCAGTTGTTCGGCTACCTGCCAGCCAATAACGTAGAAGACGCGCCATATCTGGAGAGCGACGATGACCTGCAGCGAACGGAGGCGTGGTTAGACGAGATTGTGCCAAAAGACCCCAGCAAGCCGTATGATATGAAAGAGGTCATCGCGCTGGTGGTTGACGACGGCGAATTGTTCGAGATTCACGAGAATTACGCCCAGAATATCATCGTCGGGTTTGCGCGGTTGGGCGGGCATACGGTGGGAATCGTGGCGAATCAACCCGCGGTGCTGGCGGGCGTGCTCGACATCGACGCGTCCGCCAAAGCGGCGCGGTTCGTGCGCTTCTGCGACTGCTTCAACATTCCGCTCGTGACTTTCGAGGATGTGCCCGGTTTCCTGCCCGGCGTAGATCAGGAGCACGGCGGCATCATCATGCACGGCGCGAAGCTGATTTACGCCTATTGCGAGGCTATCGTGCCGAAGCTGACGGTCATCACGCGCAAGGCTTACGGCGGCGCATATATTGTGATGAACAGCAAAGGGGTGCGCGGTGATTACAACGTCGCCTGGCCCAACGCCGAAATCGCGGTGATGGGGCCGGACGGCGCGGTCAACATCATCTTTCGCAAGGAGATTGCCGCGGCAGAGGATGCCGCCGCACGCCGCGCCGAATTGATTCAGGAATATCGCGACGAGTTCGCCAATCCGTACGTGGCAGCCTCACGCGGCTATCTGGATGACGTGATAGAGCCGCGCGAGACGCGCCCACGCCTGATTGAGGCGCTCCGAATGTTGCAAAATAAGCGCGATACTATTCCGCCGAAGAAACATGGTAATATACCGTTGTAGTGAGGCGTGAGGCGTAAAACGTGATGCGTAAGAGTACGGTATCAAAAAATCCGCGTTCTATTGACTGAGAAGATTTATAGGAGCGAGAAATGTTCGCACAAATGCAAGGAATTATCAAAGGAGCACGAATTGAATTAGAGCATGAAACCGCGTTACCTTATGGCGCGGCAGTATTGGTCAGCATCATGCCTCAACCGAAGTTAGAATTAACGTTGGAAGAAAAAAGAAGGCTAACCGATTCGTTATGCGGCACGTGGGCAGGTGACCCAAGCATAAATACCATATTCGCGGAGATTGAACACCACCGAACAATGAGCACGTCGCGAGAGGTGAATTTCGATGTGGCATCTGGACACTAATATCGTAATTGCCTATTTGAACGGAGACAGAGCCATAGCCGAACAAATCAAGTCACGCTTGCCTGATGTTGCGATTAGTTCGCTGGTGTTGGCAGAATTGCTCTATGGGGCGCGAGCATCGGCGCGTGCGTTAGAAAATACTGCACGATTGAATCGATTTTTGCAAGTTGTCACAATAGCCAATTTCGACCGCGCTTGTGCCGATAGCTACAGTCATATCAAACTTTCGTTGCGGCAGAAAGGTCGCCCTACTGGAGAAGTGGATGCCCTCATTGCCGCGGTTGCAATGGCGAATGAAGCTATTCTAGTTACACACAACACCAAGCATTTCAAGCACATTGATGGTTTATTACTGGATGATTGGTTAATATAACCAAAAACGGAAGATATAGGACAAGGAGTTGATAATGAGCAAAAATCCGGTGAAGATTTGTGATACGATATTGCGCGACGCGCACCAATCGTTGTTGGCGACGCGTATGCGTACGGAAGATATGCTGCCCGTCACCGCGCAGTTGGATAAAATTGGTTACTGGTCGCTGGAGGTGTGGGGCGGCGCGACTTTTGACAGCGCGATGCGCTTCTTGGGCGAGGACCCTTGGGAACGTTTACGAATCTTGCGGCGCGAGATTCCCAACACGCGGCTACAGATGCTGCTGCGCGGGCAGAACGTATTGGGTTATAAGCATTATCCCGATGACATTGTGGAACATTTCGTCGCGGCAGCCAAGCGCAACGGCATAGATGTGTTTCGTATCTTCGACGCCCTGAACGATGTGCGCAACATGGAACACGCGATGCAGATGGTCAAGCGCGCGGGGGGACATGTGCAGGCGGCTATCTGTTACACCATCAGTCCCGTGCATGACATCTCCAGTTTCGTCAAGATGGGACGTGACCTAGCGGACCGCGGCGCGAATTCTATCTGCATCAAAGATATGGCGGGGTTGATTACGCCCTACGCGGCTTACGAGTTGGTCAGCGCGCTCAAGAAGGATGTCGGCTTACCGGTGCAATTGCACACGCATTACACCAGCGGCATGGGCACCGCGTCGCTGCTCAAGGCGGTCGAGGCGGGCGTAGATGTGGTGGACACTGCGATTTCGTCGATGGCGTTATCCACGTCACAGCCGCCGACCGAGACGCTGGTCGCGTGTCTCAAAGATACGGCGCGGGATACCGGCTTAGACTTGACACAGCTCGCGGAGATTTCGCGGCGAATGGCGGAGCTACGCAAGAAGTATGCGCGTTTTGAGGCGGGCATCAATACGGTGGATGTGAACGTGTTGCAGTTTCAGGTACCGGGTGGAATGTTATCTAATCTAGTTAGCCAGTTGCGGCAGCAGGGCGCGATGGATCGATACTACGATGTACTGGACGAAGTGCCGCGCGTGCGGAAAGACTTGGGCTATCCGCCGCTGGTCACACCCTCCAGCCAAATCGTCGGCACGCAAGCGACGCTGAATGTGATGATGGGCGAGCGGTACAAAGTGATACCGGAAGAGGTCAAACAGTACATTCGCGGTTACTACGGTAAGCCGCCTGCACCGATTGACGCGGAGCTGAAGCGAAAGGCAATCAGTGACGAGGAGCCGATTACCTGCCGCCCCGCGAACATGCTCAGTCCCGGTTGGGAACAAGCTAAAGCGGAAATCGGTGAACTGGCGCGGTCTGAGGAGGATGTTCTCTCTTATGCGTTGTTTCCGCAGGTCGCGCGCCCGTTTTTGGAACGCCGCGCTGAAGGGTTGGGTGGTAAGGAGGAAGTCGCGGCGGCAGTCGCCGCGATGGTATTCAAGCAGTATAACGATAAAGAAGGTAAGTCCAGTGTCGTTAAGGAGACAGAAAACAGAATTACGCCATGGAAAATGGCGAATAGAACAAAACTAGCGCGGGGGTGGCAACAATGGTAGACAGATTCAGATTAGTTTTAGAAAACGTGCCTTATGAGGTGGAGCACAAAGGGGATTTGCTATTGATCAATGGACAAGAATTCCCTTTCAACTTTGCCGAAGAAGCGGTGAACGTAAGCGGCAAGTCTTACACCGTCGAGGTGCGCGATAATAAAGCGATGGTGGATGGCATTGCCTATCCCCTCAAGGTCGTGGGGTTGGAGAAATCGAAGCCGAACAGACGCAAAGCAACTCGCGCTACTCCGAGCGATGATGGCGCGATCACCGCGATTATGCCGGGCTTGATTATCAAGGTGCTCAAACGAGAGGGGGAACGCGTCGACGCGGGCGAATTGGTGATGATTCTGGAGGCGATGAAGATGCAGAATGAACTGCGCGCCAAGAAGCCCGGCGTAATCAAGCGCATCAACGTCAAGGAGGGGGAGACGGTGGAGATGCGGCAGGTGCTGGCGGTTATCGAGTGATGAGTGAAAAGTAAAACGTAAAGCGTGAAACGTGAGGCGTGTTGCGTGATGGAGATTCCAATCGCACAGCACGCTTTGCGCGTAATCGATAATTGTGGGACAATATGATTCTGATGAAAGATACGAACTTTACCACAGAGACGCGGAGAACGCGGAGTTTTTATTGTGAGGCGTTGGAGGGTAAAGCTTGCTTGCCCAAAGACGCGGTGCGTCTGTGAGGATACCGCCCTGGAGTCACGCATCTTAGAGGGCGCAATCCCC
>CAZSIG010000106.1:4407-9583 GCA_964606195.1 uncultured Anaerolineales bacterium | reverse complement strand
GGCGCGTCCTTCGTGGTAATACCTATACCAGTATCAGTCACCCGCATTTCGATCTGTCCGTTCAGGGGCTGCGCCGCGATAGTTAGTTTACCTTGCCCATCCATCGCTTGTACCGCGTTGCTGATGAGGTTGCACAGCACTTCTTCGATCTGCGCGGCATCAACGTATGCCTGCGGCAAATCGGTGGAGACATCTTGCACCAGTTCTACATCTCGTGTGTCCAATACGCGCGCCACCGCTCTATCCACTACTCCTGCCAGATTGGTTTGCGCGCGACGGGCGCGACGAAAGCGCGGGAAATCCAATAAATCGGTGATGATCTTGTTGGCACGGCGCAACTCCGCGTCGATACGTTGTAGGCTATCTAGCACCTCCTCATTTGCGTCACCCCACTGCATCCGCAGATAGTAGATCGCGTTTCCGATTACCGCCAGAGGGGTACGCAGTTCGTGCCCGACGCTGCCGGCCCATTGACCTAGCACTGCCAATTGTTCCTGCCGCACCAATTCGTGCTGTGCCAGTTTCAGCCGTTCGTATGCAGCCTCTAGCTCTTCTCGCGCTTGCACTACCTCCTCGTACAACTGCGCGTTCTCCACCGCGATCGCCACCTGACTCCCGATCGCGGTCAATAACCGCACATCCTGTGGCGTGAAATCGCGATGGTTGTAGGTCACTACGTCCATCATGCCAAACAGTTTACCGCGCGCTAACAGGGGAACGCTGACGATGGCTCGCGCCCCCTCACGCCGCATGGATAGACAAATTACCTCTAATCCCTGTGAAATCTCTAACAATAAGATCGGTTGTTGAAACTTCGCGACGGGGGCGTCTCCATTTTGCGTCTTGCTGGTTTGCATAGCCAAAAAGTTGAGATTGCGGTGCACTACCAATTTGATGCCTTCATCCGCGTCGTTCAAAAATAGCGCGCCCGAGTCAAGTTCTAATACCCGTAGTATTTGATTGAACGCGGTATTCAATACTTCGTTTAATTTCAGAGATTGATTCATCGAGGCGGCGATTGCGCTCAATGCCGCGAACTCATCTGCTGAGGTGTGCAAGGTATCTTGTTCACCGCGAATTCTTTCAGGGGGTAAAATGCTCTCCAATGTGAGAGCCACTTGATGCGCCAGCAAATCGTATAACCGCCTCGCTTCGAGGGAAAAAGCACAAACTTCGCCAGAGCCAACCCAAAATATCCCTACATTGCGCTCGCGCACTTGCAACGGTATCACCACCACCGCCTTAGTGTACCAGCGTTCCCACAGCCATTTACGGGTGACGCGGTCTAGCTCGCCATCGGCAGATATATCCGTACAAAAAAACGGTTCGCGCTGTTGTAACTTCGGGGGGAGAGAAACGGGGACCTCAAGGTTTCTAACGATGTCGCGCCATAAAACCGCTTCCTGCCAGATAAGATTATTCGGTTCCTCGGTATTTTCGCGCGATAATAATAGCCCACCGCGGTCCACGGGAGTAGTAAGCAACAATGGCACCAACGCCTCGAAAATCTGGCGCGGTTGCGTAGCTATAGTAAGTTTTCTTGTGACTTCCAAAACCTGCGCTAAGTCCATAATTCACGATAGAGCAATCAGCTTTTGCCTACTGTTGATACTGACGTTGATGGCTCAACACTTCACCATCATTTCAATCCTAACACTTCATAAATCTGAATCTCGTCAGCTTTGCCTTTGACGTGTATCGCGGGCAATTTGTTGACTTTCACCGCGTCTTTGACTAGGCGATAGGTCGAATCGCTCATCAATATCTGCCCACCTTCTGCCGCGCTGCACAGGCGCGCTCCCAGATTCACCTGGTCACCGATGGTGGTATAACTAGTCTTCTGTGGAGAACCGATGTTGCCCACCACCATCTCGCCAGTATTGATGCCGATGCCGATAGGAATAGCCTCGCACTTCTGTTGTTCCCATCTACACATTAACTTTTGATGTGCCTCCTGCATCTCTAGCGCGGTCTTGACCGCCAGCAGGGCATGATCAGTCTGCGCTATCGGCGCGCCGAACACCGCCATCACCTCGTCGCCCACGAACTTATCGACCGTCCCTTGATTACTGAGAATGACGTTGCTCATCGCCGCGAGGTGCTCGTTCAGCACGTCCACCAAGTCTTGGGCATCGGTACGTTCGGACATGCTGGTAAAACCGCGCATATCGGAAAACAACACCGTCAACACAGCGCGTTTGCCGTTGAAGAAATCCTTTTCCGGCATCGTCAACATCATCTCCACAACATTCGGGCTAACGTACCGACTGAAGAAAGAGCGTATCCTGCGTTTATCCAAACTCTCAAATATCGCGGTATCCACCTGACTGGTGATGGCGCGAAGGAGCCGCTCATCCTCCACATCGAACTCAACTTTGATGGCACTATTGATGACTCCTACCACCCCGATGATTTTCTCAGACAATATCAGGGGCACACAGATCATCGAATGTAAGCGCGGCGTGAGGTTAGTGCGCTTGATCACTTCGCCAATCTGCACCGCCTCTTTAGCTATTTTCTCCACCAGGTGATATTGCTCGGCGAATATGTCGTGATCGGTGGAAACACGCATCTCCAACTTTTTCCCTTGCTCGTCGTAGAGCATGATGAACCCCATCTCCGCGGAGATGACTCTACATAATTCGACCAACACCGCGTCAAGCATATTTTGAAAATCGTCCACAGAGTCGCGCAGATGGTCGATACGATATACCGTCTCTAACTCTTTATTCCGCAGCTCAAGCTGGTGAAACACGAAGGCGTGCTCCACTGCCGAGTCGAGTTGATCTATCGCGGCGCTTAGCAGCGCGATCTGATCTTGCGTTAACTCTGCGGAACATTTCGCCAGTACCACCGCGCCCAGCCCTCGGTTATCTATAAACAGCGGCGCGGCGACCATCCCCTTGATCTGGCGTTTTTTTATCTTCACGTCGTTCGCGCCCCACACCAGCATCTTCCCACTATCCAATGCCTCTCGCGCCAGTTCTTTTATGAACGCGGCTTCGCTTCTCTTGAACAGATCGCAGCGGTCGTCGAGTGTCCGTAGTTCTAACTTACCGGTATATTCATCGACGAGGACGATGGAGCATAGATCCATATCTAGTTCATCGATGATCGCGCTCGCGGCCGCGACCAGCATTTTCTGCATGTCAGTTGTCTTATCCCTAATGCTATCGATCTTTTTAATCAGTTCTAGCTCGCGGACTAACAACTCACATTTCTGACCAGCCATCTTCGTTGTCTCCTTCCCGATACTCTGAGGATACCAAAAACTCAAATTATAGATTATAACGCGAGAACATTTTACTACATACGCGGAAAATGGGCAAACCTGATTGAAAAATCAAGTCGCGAAGGGTAGTTGACTAACAGATTTAGTATTGGACACTGATATACACTGATGAACACTGATTTTTTCTATAAAAATCGCTAAATCAGTGAAAACCTGTGTCAATCAGTGTCCCATTAACTGCGACATATAGCAAAGGCTATAGGGCTTTTTCAAAGTCGTCAAACCTCCCGCAGGTTGGGAGAAATCAAACCTGCGGGAGGTTTTTGCCGCGCGGTTGTACTTTGAGAAAGCCCTAGCAAAGGCTATGAACCGACAGGCGCGTTTTGCCTTAGCCCAACTTCATGGTATAATCGCGTTCTAAGAATAACGACAGTCACTTGGAGGAACTAAATTTTTGATGTATAACAGACATGTTTTAGATAACAATTTACGCATTTTAACCGCGTCGTTGCCTTACACGCGCGCCGTCAGCATGGGTATATTCACCGGCGTCGGTTCGCGGTACGAGGAGGATAAAATCGCCGGCATCTCTCATTTCATCGAACATATGATGTTTAAGGGCACAGAGAAACGCCCAACACCCAAACATATCTCCGATGAGATTGAGAACGTCGGCGGAATCTACAACGCCTTCACCGGGCGCGAGCGAACGGTGTACTGGGCGAAGGTCGCGGATACCCATTTCCCCATCGCCCTCGACGTACTGGTTGATATGTTACTGAACTCGCGCCTCGCGCCGGAACATATCGAGAAAGAGCGTGGCGTCATCATCGAGGAGATCAATATGTCCCTCGATACCCCTGACGATTTAGTACATATACTAGCCAACGAACTGATACGCCCCGGACATCCATTGGGACGTGATATCGCGGGATACAAAGAGATGGTCGCGGCAATGACGCGCGGGGATCTGCTCTCCTACATCGATTCTTACTACAGACCGGGCAATACCGTCATTAGCGTCGCGGGAAACATAGATGAGGATGACGTGATCGAACAACTCGCGACGCGGCTTAATACCTGGACCAGCGGCAGTACGCCAGACTTCATGCCTTTCTTGGAGACGCAAGATGAACCGCGCCTGAACATATATAACAAACAGACCGAACAACTGCGGCTATGTTTGAAATTGTCCGGATTTCATCGGCAACACCCCGACCGCTTCAAGCTGCGCATTCTGAATGTGATTCTGGGCGCGGGAATGAGTTCGCGGCTCTTTCAGCGAATTCGGGAGGAGATGGGATTGGCTTATAGCGTCCATTCGTGGGCGCGTTCTTATCAAGATACGGGCGAAGTGGGTATATTCGCGGGGGTGCCCAACACAAAGGGGGCAGACGCGCTGCAAGCGATTCTGGAAGAACTCGACCGAATGTGCCGCGAGCCAGTGACCGACGCGGAACTGATGCGCAGCAAGGAGTTCACCAAAGGACATCTGCTGCTGGGAATGGAGGACAGCTTCAGCATCGCGGCTTGGGCGGGCGATCAGGAAGTACTGTCGAACCAAATTCTATCAGTGGAAGAAGTGGTTGCGGAGATAGATGCGGTCACGATCGCCGATGTCCAAGAGATAGCGCGACAACTCTTTAAGACTGAGAAGCTGAACCTCGCGGTCGTCGGACCAGCGCGAGATGAGGATTTTCGGCCATTGTTAAAATTGTGAATCGTAATCGCGGGCTGTATATCGTTTTCGCCTATTGTATTTTAATTCAAACTCGTGTATAATTAAGAGTGTTGTGCGCGGGGAAAGTTCACCTGCCGGGATTACAGCCCTTGTAACATCTACTTTGATATTCTACAAGAGTTTGTAACCTCTGGCCGCGACGCGGCTGAATGTTTAACCAAATTATAAAAGACTAAGGAGAGATTTTATATGAATGCCAAGAA